>JAFKFF010000043.1:0-12608 GCA_017307315.1 Alphaproteobacteria bacterium | reverse complement strand
AAGGAAAAGATCGCCCGCCGCTGTAAAGAGAGCCATGCCATGCGATTCCGATCTTGAAGCCGCGCGCGCCCAGCTTTCCGCGCCACGCGGCGCTGAGGCTCTCTTCGGCCTTTATATAAGGTACGGTAGCGGGCACATTTTCCACCTCGGTCCCGAAAGCCAGGGCGAGGCTCATCATCGCGACCTGGAAATCGTGCGGCGGCTCCGGCTCGTCCAGGCCAATCACCGCATCCGCGCCGCCGAACCCGTTTCGAAGCAGGCGTTTGAGCCCGGGTTGCACGGCCATGATCACTTTGGCGCCCCGCGCCTGCGCCAGCGCGCCGTAGCGGACAAATTGCAGCGTGTCGCCCAACCCTTGTTCGGCCCGTATCAGAAGCGTCTTGCCGGACAAATCGTCCTTGCCCAGCCATTCGGGACGGGAGCGCTCCGGAAAGCGCCATGCCGATTCAGGCTGCCGCTTGCGCCACTCGAATTCGGCGAAACCATCCTTCCACCGTCCCAATTGCAGCATGCATTGGGCGCGATTCCAGCGGCCCTGGGCGAAATCCGGCAGGCGCGCGGCGATGGCGTCGTGTACCGCCATGGCGTCCTCCAGCCGCCCCAATGCCGCCAGCGCGTTGGCGCGACTGGTCTGAATTTGCGGAACATCCGGCGCCATGCGCAACGCCCGGTCGTAACTGTCCAAGGCTTCCTCGAAGCGGTCCAAATTCCACAAGACGATGCCGCGATTGTGAAGTGCCTTCACGGAGCGCGGATCCATTGCGAGCGCGCGGTCGAGGCTTTCCAGCGCCTCGCCGAAACGGAACAGGGAACATAGAGCTTGCCCGCGGTCGCTCCAGATGTCCGGATTTCGGGGTTCCTGGATCAGAATGCGATCGAAATCGGCCAATGCCGCTTCGAAGCGGCCCAGCATCAACGAAATCGCGCCGCGGTTCTTCAAGGCCTGGAGCAGGTCGGGCTGCAATGCGAGAACGCGATCCAGGCTGGTCAGCACATCGGCCGGGCGGCCCAACTGACTCAACAATTCGGCGTGCAGGAAATGGGCCTCGGCATTGTCGGGCACCATCGACAGCGCTTGCTCGCAAGACAGCACGGCCTCCTCGAAGCGATGCAACATGCCGAGCGCGAAAGCCCGGTCCAACAACATCTCGGCGGGTGCGTGCCCCAATGCCAGCGCGCGGTCGAACCGCGTCAGCGCGGCATCGGGTTGGCCCAGATTGAGCCGGATGGCCCCTTGAAACGCGAGCGCGGCAACATCGTCCGTCTCGGCATCCAGCACCTGGCCAAGAAGGTGCCTTGCACGGACAGGATCAACCGCATGAACTTGCTGCGCCTGCTGATGCAGCATCTGGAGATGTGCGAAGCTGACGGGCAAAGGCCGGCATCCGATAGCAAGACGTGGCGAACACATTGCGCGAGCGCCGATGCCTGAGCCGGCAAAGGCTCGCGCTCGTGCCTATATCCAATCACGCCGGCCCTGTCCACGCTTCGGGGCGAAGGAGAGTTGGGAGGCCGCGCGGCGGATCGGAAAACGGCACGCCTGCCTGGCGCTTCCTTCTCGCAAGCCGCTGGCGGCGACCGCCACGGATGCGAGATTCCAAAAGCTGGCGCCCACTTCAGACTCCTAACGTCCGCCCGCAAGACCCAGGAAGCGGACAATGTCTTCAGGCATGGATCCGCCGGACCGGGCGATGGCGGCGCGGATGCTCGCCGGCTTGTGATCGGCTCCCGGGATTGCCAGCAACCGATAGGATGCACCTGACTTCTCGAAAATGCGCCTGCTGTCGTCCTCGGACCTGAAGTCCACCCCCGCAATGCCTTTTCCGCGCCCGCCCGCGATGGGGACATTTTCATCCTCCGTGCCGTGTATGGCCATGATGCGCTTGCCGCGCGCCGCCGGGCAGAGGCCGGTGTCCAGCTCCAGGGGACCGGATATGGGAACCGCCGCCCGATAGAGTCCGGTTTCGCACATCATGCGCTGGGTCATCATCGCGCCGTTCGAATGCCCCAGGCCGTACACCCGGTCCGGATCGACGCCATATTTCTCCTCGATCCCATGAATCGCCGCGGTGATATAGCCCACATCGTCGACATTCCGGCGCTGGGCCAAGCCGCAACATTCGCCCGCGTTCCAAGTTTTCATGCTGTCGCGGATGCGCGACGGCGTGCCGTTGAGATAGGCGACAAGAAACCCGTATTTGTCGGCCATCCCATCCATGGCAAGGCTCCGGCGCACCCCGGCGGAATTGCCCATGCCGCCATGCAGGACGACGAGCAGCGAACGGGCGCCGGGCGCGGGCGCGCCCGCGGGCACATACATGTCGATGGCACGGCCCTCAAAGTCATAGCTTTCCACGGGCCGGATGCCGCCGCCACCGTCCGGACCGGAACCTGCCGCGCCGTCTTCATCTCCTGCGTCGGCGTGCCCGGCTTGCGGGCGTTCACGCATCGTCCCGCGCTTTTGGCTCTCGGCATGGGCCGCATCGGCGGACAGGGCCACGGCGAGAAGGACGGCGCAGACAAGGCGCATGAAACGGCGCCACGGCGCTTCCCCCGCCGCGAAGGCGGGGGAAGTCGTGCAAGTCGGCGGACCGGACATCGCGTTTTCGATCAGCGCACCCTGTCGTTATGCTTCTTGCCGTAGATATTGATGCTGGCGCGGTCCTGCGAATAATGCAGCCTGGCGCGCTCCGCCGGCGAAAGGCCGCCGCCGCTGGCGCGCATCCGCGCCTCGCGCCGCCCGATGCGGACCTGCTGGCGCTCCAACCGGCCCGCCTCGTGCCGCGTCAGTTCGCCGGAATGCGCGCCTTGCAGGATGCGGTGCTGCTGGTGCGCCTGGCGGGCGTTGATCCCGGCAAAGGCGGGCGTCGCCAGCAAGGCCGCCACGGCCATGCCGGCAATGATGATGGTCTTCATGATGTTTTCTCCCAAGCCCCTCCGCGCGCATGCATAAGCGGTTCCAAATGAACCCCGCATGAACGGATGCGCTTTACGGCCGCCTGCCATGCGCCCTTAATGCAGCCGCTTCGCCATCGCCGCCAATGCTATGCGCCTGCCGGTTGACCTGGTCCAACGCGGCGCGCCGGCCCGCAGCTTTTCGAAATAGGCGAAGGCCATGAAGGCAGCGATCCCCAGCCCCAGCGAGGCCACGATCTGAAGCCACCAAAATCTCCCGAATTTGGAATGCAGCACGGTGTCGGTGAGGTAGATGGGAAAAGCGTTGAAGAGATAGATGTAGAAGCTCGCCGCCGCGACCGTCGCCACGGCCCGGCCCACCAGCCGGGGCATCGGGATGCGGCGCGCGAACACGATCAATCCGGCCGCCACCGCCATCGCCGCGACATGGCTGTCGTCCCAGCCCCATGCCGTTGCGGAGACGGCGCCGAGCAGGGCGAACAAAGCCAGGCGCAATCGCCATCCGGCGGCCGCCGCCGCCCAGCCCACGGCGAAATAGATCAGCATCTGGTCCGGGCTGCGGAAGACATGCGCCGGCGCGTCCAGCACCAGGCCGCCGGCGAGCCGGATCGCCAGGGCCGCGCCGACAAAGGCAAGGTTGAAGGCTGCGGGCCGCCGCGCGGCGAATTGCCGGACGGGCGGCACGGACAGGACCAGACAGATCGCGGCGACGCACCAGGCCAGGCTCTCGATGAACCAGTAAGTGTTGAGAATGCCGCCCCAGTCGCCGAGGAAGGTGCTGAAAAAAAGCTGATGGGACCAGGCGATCTTTCGGTTGACCGCGAAAACCGCGAGCATGATCGCCAGATAGATCAGCAGATAGCGCCGGGCGAAATCCACGAACGCCGCGCCGGACCCGCCCGCCACCAGGCGCGGCTGCTGGAATCGAAACCAACTGAAGCCGGCAAGCATCATCAACAGGTCTGCGCCGCCTTGCATGTTGCCCAGGGCGTGCTGGAACAGGATCTGCACGATGGCCAGGCAGCGCACGAGAATATCGCTTTCCAGCCACATCGGCCCCCGCTTCGCGAAGCGCCGCGCCGCATTGGCCCGCGCCAGGGACCGCAGGCGCGCAAGAGGCAGCGTCTCCCAGCCTTCGGGCGTCTCGCCCAGCGCTTCCTCGATGGCGATCGAGCACTGGACATAGCTGAGGGAGTCGCCGTTCAAGCTGTCGAAGCTGTCGGTATCCGACAGGGGAGCGCCGCGCGCCAGCCGCCGGTAATATTGCTCCACCGTCTCGATCGGGTTTGCGCCGGACGAAGCCGGCCGATCCTCGCCGGCGCGGCCGGCACGCAGAATGGCCGGATAGTCGATCTTGCCGCCCGGCAGGCGCGGAATCTCGGCGAGCCGGAGAAACGCGAATAGATGCGCCGGAAGCTCCAGCACCGCCAGCGCCTGCCGCGCCTTGTCGATATCCGCTGGCGTGGTTGCGGCGATCACCACCAGGCCGTCATCGCCGGCAACGAAGGCTTTCGCGCCCGCTTCTGCAAACCGGGCCTCGAGATCGTCCAGGCCGATCCGCAAGCCGCACGGCTTCACGACACGGCCCTTGCGTCCCACGACGCGGAACAGGCCGGGCGCGATCTCGATCGCCAGATCGCCGGTGCGCAGCACATCGGGGCCGGGCGGGCCGGCCATGTCTCGCCGTTCATGCGCATACCCCATCATCACATTGGGGCCGCGATAGATCAGCTCGCCCGCTTCGCCTACGCCGGCGCGCTGGCGCTGCGCATTCTCGAGCCACAGTTTCCCGCCCGGGATGGCCTGGCCGATGGCGCCCGGATATCGCGCCAGAAGTTCGGGACGCAGATAGGCGATGCGCGCCGTCGCCTCGGTCTGGCCATACATGATGAACAGCCGGGCCCCCGTCCGGGCCGCCTGCGCGGCCACGCGCGCGGCAAGATCCTGCGCCATGGCGCCCCCGGCCTGGGTCAATGTCGTGACGCTCGCGGGCAGATCCGCCAGAAGGCCGCAACGCTCCATCAATTCGTAATTGTGCGGCACGCCGGCCAGGCCCGTCACACCTTGGACATGGAGCAAATCCTTGAAAGCGGGATCGGCCATGCTCAGCTCCGTCAGCAGGACCGACGCGCCCACTGCCAGGTGCGAGTGCAACACCGACAGGCCATACGAATAGGAAAGCGGAAGACCGGTCACGGCCCGGTCGCGCTGGGTAAGACCGAGATAGGAGGCGATGGCGCGCGCGTTGGAATCGAGCGCCGCCGCGCTCAGCCGAACGAGCTTCGGGCTGCCCGTCGAACCGGACGTGGACAGCAAAAGCGCCAGTTCCGGATGTGGGGCGCATTCCCAGGGGGTCGGCGTCATCTTCAGGCGCCAATCATCGCCCTCCGGCGCATAACGCGCATCCGGCCGGAAATGATCGAGGATACGCGCCACCGCCGCGCCGCCGGGATGCAGGAGAACCGGCACGCCATGACGGAGCGCTCCGAGATAGGCGATGAGCGCTTCGACGCGGCTGCGCGCCTCGACCGCCAGCAGCCCGACATCATCCGGCAGGGAGGCGCCGAAGCGGTCCGCCGCCTCGGCAAGCTGGCGATAGGAAATCCCGCCGCCATCCTGGCCGATGAGCGCAAGCGCATCTCCCCACGCCTCAAGATTCACTGCGAAGCGTGGAGGATTCCGTCCGATCTTCGACATCGCCAGGCCAATGCCCCCGCCTACTTCCCCGCTTGCCCGCCCGCCGGATTGCCCGGCTTGTTGGCATGCGCGACGATATAGGCGGTCACGTCCCGCGCCGCCCGCTCGGACAAGCCCGGATTGTCCTTGGGCATGGTATTGCGGATCAGGTCCGAAAGCGCTTCGACCCGTCGTCCCTGCCATGTCTTGTAAAACGCCGGACCGGTGAGCGGCGGCCCCTTTCCGCCACGAAGGTCGGCGGAATGGCACGCCCAGCAGACCGCATCGAACATGGCCTGGCCCATCTCGACGTCGCAGGGCGGCACGGGCCGACCGGCGCCGAAGGAAAGCGTGTCCGGGGATTGCGCCACAGCCGCCGGCATGGAGGCGGCAATAAAGACAAGGCCCCCGAAGGCGCCAACCCACCGCTTGTTCACGATACCCCCCGGTCCCCGATCGCAGGCAACCGTGCTTCCGGCGCGCTATTTAGTCAACGGCCGCAGGCGGCGCGGCTCAATCGGAATGCGCGACCAGCCCGCGGCGCACCATCGAGGCCCAGCCCTCCTCGGCGGTATCGGCATATTCGAACAGCTTGAGGTCTTGCGCCGAAATCGCGCGCTCCTCGGCCATGGCTTCGAAATCGATCACCCGGGTCCAATAGGATTTTCCGAACAGCACGACCGGCATCGGCGGCGCCTTGCCCGTCTGCTGCAAGGTCAAAATCTCGAACAATTCGTCGAAGGTGCCGAAGCCGCCGGGAAACACCGCCAGCGCATTCGCCCGCATCGCAAGATGCATCTTCCGCATGCCGAAATAGTGAAAGCGGAAAGTCAATTCCGGCGTGACATAGGGATTGGGATATTGCTCGTGCGGCAGGGAAATGTTGAACCCGATGCTGGGCGCACCGACATCGGCGGCGCCGCGGTTGGCCGCCTCCATGATTCCGGGACCGCCGCCCGTCGCGATCACATTGTCGCGCCACCGGTTCTTGGGCGAAAAGGTCCCGCCGCGCTGCGAGGCGATGCGGGCGAATTCCCGCGCGATCTCGTAATAGCGCGACTGGGCCCGCATCTGCTCAGCGCGCTGCTTTTCCTCCGCGCTTTGCGCGGCGGCGATGGCGGCCTCGGCCTGCTCGGGCGAGGGCGTGCGCGCGCTTCCGAACACGATGATCGTCGAGCGGATGCCCCAATCCCTGAGCGCCAATTCCGGCTTGGCATATTCCAGCGCGAAGCGGATGGCGCGCAACTCGTCGCGCAAGAGGAAATCGGTGTCCTCGACCGCCAGCAGGTAGCTTTTCGAGGTGGGGTTCTTCTGATCCATGATGTCTCCGGCAAAGCCGGCCTCGAGCCGGCACTGTCAGCCGAAACTATATAAGCCGAAACCGCCGGCGTAAGTCCTTTGCGCGCCCCATCGGCGCATTCTTCCGCTGTTTGCGGCGAAAAGCCGCCTCGCGCGGATTTTTCCGGCCGATTTCCGTTGTATTGCACCCCCTCCTCCGATATCGCGGGTCCCGAAGGATCACCAGCAGCACTGGCAAAGGTCAGGACGGCGGAGAGAATTCCGCGCGCCGAAAGCGCGACGCCATTTTCATTGCGCGGCCTTGGGCAGGGAGCAAGGCCGGCCGATATCGTCAACACCAACGATGGAACAGGGACATGAACAGCATAGACGAAAAGCTCCAGCCGATCCTGGCCGAAGTCATCCGCCGCAATGCCGGCGAGCCCGAGTTTCATCAGGCGGTGCATGAGGTTCTGGAAAGCCTGGGCCGCGTCGCCGCCAAGCATCCGCATTTTCTCGAGCAGGCGCTGATCGAGCGCATCTGCGAGCCCGAGCGCCAGATCATCTTCCGCATTCCCTGGGTGGACGATAAGGGTCAGGTGCAGATCAACCGGGGCTTTCGGGTGCAGTTCAACTCGGCGCTGGGGCCCTACAAGGGCGGCATGCGCTTTCACCCGTCGGTGAATGTCGGGATCATCAAATTCCTGGGCTTCGAGCAGACCTTCAAGAACGCCTTGACGGGACTGCCCATCGGCGGCGGCAAGGGCGGCTCCGACTTCGATCCCAAGGGCAAGTCGGACGGCGAGATCATGCGCTTCTGCCAGTCGCTGATGACCGAGCTGCACCGCCATCTGGGCGAATATACCGACGTGCCGGCGGGCGACATCGGCGTGGGCGGCCGCGAGATCGGCTACCTGTTCGGCCAGTTCAAGCGCCTGACCAACCGCTACGAGGCCGGCGTGATCACCGGCAAGGCGCTGGTCTATGGCGGCTCGCGCGCCCGCACCGAAGCCACCGGATACGGCAACACCTATTTCGTCGAGGCGATGCTGGAAACCAGGGGCACCGGCTTCGACGGCAAGAAAGTCGTGGTCTGTCCTTCGGCGGCCGGGTCATCGCCTGCTCGGATTCCAGCGGCTATGTGGTGGACGAGAAGGGCATCGACCTCGCGCTGCTGAAGGAGATCAAGGATGTGCGGCGCGAACGCATTTCCGAATATGCCCGTCGCCGGGGCACGGGCGTCCATTTCATCCCCGCGGAGAAAGGCTCGGTCTGGGATGTGCCGTGCGACGTCGCCATGCCGTCGGCGACGCAGAACGAATTGTCGGGCAAGGACGCGCGCGCCCTGGTCAAGAACGGTGTCGTCGCCGTGGGCGAAGGGGCGAACATGCCGTCCACGCCCGACGCGATCAAAGTATTCCGCGACGCGGGCGTGCTGTTCGGCCCGGGCAAGGCCGCCAATGCCGGCGGCGTCGCCACCTCGGCGCTGGAGATGCAGCAGAATGCCAGCCGCGACAGCTGGAGCTTCGAGCAGACCGAGGCGCGGCTCAGCGTCATCATGCGCAACATTCACGACACCTGCCACCAGACCGCCGAGGAATATGGCGCGCCGGGCGACTATGTCCTGGGCGCGAACATCGCCGGCTTCACCCGGGTGGCCGAGGCGATGCAGATGCTGGGCGTGATCTAGGCCCGACCGCGGCGGTACGATTCCCGCTCAAGGGCATCAACGGTCCGCCCGGCGGCGGAATCGGCGCGCCTGCCGCAAACCGGCTCACGCCGCATGCGTGCTGGCGGCGTCCCGTGCGGCCCGCAATGTCAGTGTCGCGGTGGTGCCGACACCCTCGGCGCTGTCGATCGCCAGGGATGCGCCGATCAGTTCCGCCAGCCGGAAACTGATGGCCAGCCCCAGGCCCGTGCCCTGGTATTTGCGGACGAAGGCGCCTTCGGCCTGGACGAAGGGTTTTCCCAACTGCGCCAGCGTTTCGGGGGGAATGCCGCACCCCTGATCGCTGACGCGGACCGTGCAATGGCCCGCCGTCTGTTCGCACCGAACAGCCACCATGCCGCCCTCGCTGGAGAATTTGACGGCATTGGAGAGAAGATTCAGCAGAATCTGCTGAAGCCAGATCTTGTCCGCGACGATCGGCGGCAAGGCCGTATCGTGACGGATTTCGATGCGGATATTGCGCTTGGCGGCGAGAATCCGGACCACGCGCATTGCGTTCGCGACCGCGTCATCCAGCGAGACCGGCTCGTTTCTCACCTGCATCTTGTCGGCTTCGATCTTCGACAGCTGGAGAATGTCGTTGACCAGGCCCAGCAGATGCCCGCCGCTGGCATGAATGTCGCCGACATATTCGCGGTACTTGCCATTCGGCAAGGGGCCGAAGGTTTCCGAACGCAGGAGTTCCGAGAAGCCGATGATCGCGTTCAACGGCGTCCGCAGCTCATGGCTCATATTGGCGATGAATTCGCTTTTGCTCCGGCTCGTTTCCTCCGCCGCGCGGGCTTGCGCGCGGACCGCCTCCATCTCGGCCGCCTGCACGCGCTGCTCGCCGTTCCTGACATGGTTCAGGAACCGCCACCATGCGAATGCCAGCCCCGCCAGGGCAAGGGCGGCGATGCCGCCGATCAAAAGAATGATGGGCAGGACCTGCGCGAAAAGCTGGCGACCGCTTGCCGATCCCAGCCAGCCGATCTTGAAGCCGGAGGGCCGGCCCAGCGGGTCCGGCAATCGGATTCCCGGGCCTTCAGCGCTGTCTATTTTCAGCCGCGACAGCCCATATACCTTGCCAAGCGCGTCGGTTGCCGCGGGCCCCAATTCCTTCGCTTCGATCAGCACGAATTGAGCAGGACCCTTTTGCGACGACGGCAGGATCGGGAATGCAGCCGCCATGGCGGGCACCCCGTTCAGCGATATCACTCCGGACAGGGCTTTCTTGCGGCCGGCTTCCTTTGCCGAGAACGCGCTCTGCGCCAAGCGTCGCAGCGTCTGCGCGGCGGCCGGCGCACTGGCGGCGATGCTGTGCCCCTCGACCCGAAAATCATACGCGAAATCGCCGGACCGGGAGACGATGAAGACGTCGTCCATCCCGAACGTCTCTTTGAGATAGGGGCCCAGGCTGTCCTCTTCCCAATTCGGGTCGCGGGGGCCTTGCAGATATTGGTAGAGTTCGGTCCAGCTGGTGTAATCGGCAACCGCGTCCGCGATTCTGTTCTGGTGCGCCTTGAGAATGGCATGGACCAGATGCGTCTGGCCTGCGTTCTGCGCACGGTCCATCGCAGCCGAGGAGGTGCCCAGCACCCACAGGGTGACGAGGACGCTGACGCTCAAGATCATCGCGGCGGTTGCCGCAAGCCCGGCGGCCAGTCTTGTGGACCGGGGACGATGTGTGGGTGGCGGATGCATGGCCTTCCCACAAACCCTAGTTGCAAAGTTTTAACAAATTCTCCCTTTGCCGTACGCGGCAATGGCGAAGGCGCCTTGGGTTTCAAGGGCCGGGGAACCGCCGCGCCTTTCGCGCGCGTGCAACCTGAAAGGTGCAGCCGGGCGGACCCGTCGCGGGTCCACCCGGGCCCTGTTCTGTCAGAACGAATAGACCAGCGTCAGCCGCGTGAGCGTGTCCGTGGTCTGAAGACCCAGCGGCGGATTGCTTTCATACCCGACATGATAAGACAGGCGCGCCGCCAGCGATCCGATCAGGTTCGCGGTCAGGCCGGTGTCGGAGGTCAAGGTGCTGTCCCGGCTTTCGCCATAGAAGGTGAGCACTTGCGTGAAGGCGAGATCGGGAAGGATTTTCCAGAGGTAATTCACCGAGGCGCGGCCGGCGAAACGGTTGTCGGAGCCGCCCACGATATAATGCGTCTGGCGCAGCGCCGGACCGGCTTCGACCGACAGCGTCATGTCGGGATCCTGCAGGACGGAATAGCCCAAGCCGACCGCCTCGCTCAACCGGCTGTCGAACCCGGAGAACCGTGCGTTCTCCCAGCTCAGCAATCCGAACCCGTAGAGGCGGTCGTCGAATTTGTAGTGACCGGTATAGCTGGCGAAATAGCGGCTCTGGCTCTCCACGCCGTTCTGGCGCTGATAGTCCGCGGTCGCGTTGAAGATATGGTCCCATTGCAGGCCGGTGCGCGAGAAGCTCAGGCCCAGCGCCACATCCGTGCTGTGAGTGTTGCCCGTGGCGTTGGAGAAACCGGCCTGACCCTCGCCGGTCCAGCCTTCGAAGAAACTCTTCTGCTCCAGTTCGGCGCGCCGGCGCGCGGCGCCCTCGGCCTGCAACCGCGCGACAAGCGCATCGATTTCGTCCGCGGAACCGGGATTGGATTTCTTGGCGATCTTGACGGTCGCCGCAAGCTCGCCCGGATCGCCGCCATCGGCCGCCGTGCGGATCATGTCGGCAACCTTGGCGGGTATGGGCTCCGCATTCGCCGCAGCCGGGAAAGCCAGCAAAAGGGCGGTCGTCGCAAAAATCGATCGTTTCAACATTCCATCTTCTCCACAAATCTTGAGGTTGCGTCGCGTCCGGGCACTTAAAGCCGGCGGGCAAGTCATCGTCAGAAAGGATTTCTTCCGCCGCCCCGCACGAACATCACACGCGATCTGCATCTGCGAACACAATGGCGAAACTATGAAAGCTATAGGGCCAATCGATGTCGGGCGCGCTACGATCCCGATGGCGCGGACCAGGTAACGACGGTCGCATCATCTCGCGCGGACGATGCGATACGATGCCCGCGCTGGCCCAACAGCGAGATGACGCGTTATAAAGAGCAGTCCACATGAAGGACTGACCACCGAGCGCCCCGAATGCATTGCAGAAAGCCTCACGCGCGCCTGGCACCGTTGATGTTTTCGCTGGCCATTCTGGCCGGCTGCGCCACGCGGACGCCACCGCCTCTACCGTCGGCACCGCCGCCGCAGCCGCCCCCGCCGCCGCCGCCCATAATTGCCGCGCCCGCGCCAACCGCGGTGTTGCCGTTCTTCAGCCAGACCGGTGTCGCGTCCTTTTACGGCGCGGCGCACCACGGCAAGACCACCGCCGACGGCGGAACATTCGATCGGATGGCCCTCACCGCGGCGCATCCGACCCTGGCGTTCGGCACGGTGGTTCGCGTCACCAATCTTTCCAACGGTCGGACGGTGAAGGTGGAGATCAACGATCGCGGACCGCGCGCGAAAGGCCGCATCATCGATCTTTCCCTGGCAGCGGCGCGCATGCTGGGCATGGAAAAAAGTGGCATCGCGCGCGTGCGGCTCGAAGCATTCCGTGCCGACCAGCCGACAGAGAATTGAGCGGGCGGGCGCGCACGCCTCTTCCCACCGCGCGCAAGCAATCGCATGAGCCGCATTTGCTCCGGCCGCTACGGGACGACGAGGTGAAATACGATGGCGAGCGCAAGCCCGCCCAGCATGGCGGCGAGGCCGGGCAGAAGCACCATGATGGCGGCGTCGCGCGCGGGCTCGCGCCCGTCCCAGATCACCACCTCCTTGTTCAGCCAGGCGCGAAACGAACCGGGGGCACGAAGCTCATTGCGCCGTCCCGGATGGGCCAGGCGGACGCGCCAGAAATCCGTCAGGATAAGTATGGCAACCAGGCCCAGCACGCCCACCACTCCCACGATCACCCCGCCATAGGGATGGCCGCCGACCCCGGCGCCACCCATGAAGAAAGAGATGGTGAGGATCACCCAGCCGCCCACGAAACCCCCCAGGATGCGATAGATGACGGAAT
>JAFKFF010000424.1 GCA_017307315.1 Alphaproteobacteria bacterium | reverse complement strand
CCGCCAGGCCGAAAAAGAGAAAGCCCGAAAAAAGCACCAGCCAGAAGGACGGCGCCGCGCCCATCATGATGGTGCCGGTCAGGACCCGATGCATGGAAAGCGCGGTCAGGGCGAAGACATCCAGGACCAACGTCTTCTTGATCCACATCGAATAGGCCAGCGACAGCGCCAGATAGAGGCACAGCCAGCCCGCCAGGAACGGCGACAGGAAAAAGCCGAGGCCCAGGCCCAGCGCCGCCAAGCCCAGCGACAGCGCCAGCCCTTTGGCGACCGCCAGCCGCCCGGACGCGAAGGGGCGGCGATGCTTCAGCGCATGGCGGCGGTCGGCATTGAGGTCGGCCAGATCGTTGGCGATATAGCCCGAGGACGCCACCAGGCAATAGGCGCAGAAAGCCAGATAGATGCTGACCACGAAGCGCACATCGATGCGGTTGGCGGCATCGAACAGGGGAAGGAAGATCAGAAGATTCTTGAACCAGCGGCTGGGATGCAGGGCTTCGGCATAGCGGCCGGAAATCCAGTCGTCCGGACACAATACGTCCGCGGCCTGGCTGCTCCACAGATGGTTCTTCAGGAGCCGGGGCGACGGAGCAACGATGATCGAGCGGCGCGCCGTGCGCCAGACCGGCAGATCGGCATGCTCATGGCCGGCATAGTCGAAATCGCCCGACCCGAAGCGGGCGCACAGCGTCTTGGCGACGGTCTCGCCGGAAGGCTCGCCGTTCGCCTCGATCTCGATCACATCCGAGAACAGGCCGAGATAATTGGAGATGGCGCGCGCGATCCCTGACTTCGCCCGCGCGACCAGGCAGATGGGGCGTCCCGAGGCGGCCTCGCGCCGCAGGTAAGTCAGGAAAGGTCCACGATAGGCCAGCGCCGAAGGATCGAACGCGGCCTCTTCCACCACCCGGCTGCGCAACGCTTCCTTTCCCTCAAGCGCCCAGGCCAGGAGGAAAAAGACCATCCAGGGGCGGCGGCGCACCAGCGCCAGCGCCAGTTCGCCGGTGGTGCCGGTGCGCAGCACCGCCCCTTCCAGCTTGACGCAGAGCGGAATGCTGGGATCGTCGCGCACATGTTCCAGCCGGCGTCCCAGCGCCCGCATGCCCAGTTCGCGAAGAGAAAGGGATATGACCGTTGCCACGCTAAGCCTGCCGATTCCCTCGGCGCGAATCTATCATCGCGTATCGCGCAAGGCGCGCCCGCTTCGTCATGACACGGCGTGCGCGGCGCGGTCCGGCCCCCGCGTCAGGCGCTTGGCCCAATCCATCATGGGCTTCTCGATCGTCATATAGGTCGCCGCCGATACCAGGAAGGTGATGCCCGTCACGATCACGATGGAGCAGAGGAACGCCACGATCGCCGT
>JAFKFF010000423.1 GCA_017307315.1 Alphaproteobacteria bacterium | reverse complement strand
ATTGGTACCTTTCCAGATGGATGGCGTGCCCGGGGTGACCTTTCCGGGCATAAAACCTGGCACGACATTCGTATACGAGTTCCAGGTTAAGCAGTCCGGAACCTACTGGTACCACAGCCATTCCGGCCTTCAGGAAGCCGAGGGTCATTATGGCCCGATGATCATCGATCCGGCAGAGACCGACCCCGTGGCCTATGACCGCGAGCATGTGATCGCTCTTTCCGATTTCAGTTTCACCCATCCCCACACGATCTTCAAACGCTTGAAACAGCAATCTGGCCTTTTCAACTACCAAAAGCAGACCGTCACCAGCTGGCTGGCCGGAAAGGATCAAACGTTGGCGGAGCGGCTGGAGTGGGGTGAAATGTTGATGGATCCGACCGACATCTCGGACGTCACCGGGACGGTACTCAACCTTCTTATCAATGGCCATGGCCCCGCCGACAACTGGACCGGCTTGTTCACGCCTGGTGAGAGGGTGCGCCTGCGGTTTATCAACATGGCGGCCCAGATGGTCTTCAACGTTCGCATCCCTGGATTGAAGATGACGGTGGTGGCAGCCGACGGCCAGAATGTCCGGCCCGTCGCAGTAGATGAATTCCAGATCGGCAATGCCGAAACCTATGACGTCGTCGTCCAGCCTCAAGAAGATAAGGCTTTTACTCTTGTGGCAGAAGCTATCGACCGATCCGGCATGGGCCGCGCCACACTGGCGCCCAGACCCGGCATGACGGCTCCCGTCCCGCCCCTGCGCGAACGTCCACTCACGACCATGAGAGACATGGGAATGGACATGAACATGGATATGGGCGGAACACAGAGCATGGACATGTCCGGATCTGCGTCAACCATGGATCACGGCGCCGCCGGAAACATGGGCGGCATGGCCAACATGCCTATGGATCACAATATGCCTGGCATGACCCCTGCTCCCGGCATGGCGCCGCCGAAGCCCCGCGGATCCGACATCATGGGCGACATGGGCGGAATGGACATGTCCATGCTCAACCCGGCCAACGCGCCCGGGGTCAAGATCGGGCCCGGAGTGCAATCCATCGCCCCTATGCCCATGGATCGCACCGGCGAGCCCGGCCAGGGCCTGACTAGCGTGGGGCACCGGGTACTAGTGTACAAGGATCTCATTGCGCTGACACCGAATCCGGATAAGCGCACACCAACCCGCGCGCTCGACATCCACCTCACGGGGAACATGGAACGTTTTATGTGGGGCTTCGATGGCGTGAAATTCAGTGAAGCAACTCAGCCCTATAGCTTCGAAAAGAACGAGCGGGTCCGCGTGACGCTGATCAACGACACGATGATGACCCACCCCATTCACCTGCATGGGCATTTCTTCGAGCTGACGCACG
>JAFKFF010000430.1 GCA_017307315.1 Alphaproteobacteria bacterium | reverse complement strand
AGGGTCTCGCGCTCGGTCGGGGCGCGCTCGCGCTTGAAATAGCCGCCCGGGATCTTGCCCGCGGCGTAATAGCGTTCCTGGTAATTCACGGTGAGCGGGAAGAAATCGACGCCCTCTTTCGGGTTGGCGGCGCCGACCACGGTGGCCAGCACCACGGTCTCGCCATAGGTGGCGATCACGGCGCCATCGGCCTGGCGGGCGACCCTGCCGGTCTCAAGGGTCAGCGTGCGGCCGCCCCATTCGAAGCTTTCTTTCTGTACGTTGAACATTCGGTTTTCTTTCGTCATTGCCCGTCGCCGGATCGCGACCGGGCGTCGTCATGGTCCCCCTATGGGACCAGCCTTTGCGCAAGCTCATCTTGGGCAAAAGCAAAAACACGGCCCGGCGCGGAGTATTTCCTTGGAAATACGACCAAGGAAAAACCGGCGCTGGACCGTGCCAATTCTGTCGGGTGCGAACTCAGCGGCGCAGGCCCAGACGCGCGATCAGCGCTTCGTAGCGCTTGACGTCCTTCGCCTTGACATAGTCGAGCAGGCCGCGGCGCTCGGACACCATCTTGATCATGCCACGGCGGGAATGATTGTCCTTGCTGTGGGTCTTGAAGTGTTCGGTCAGGTTGGAAATGCGTTCGGAAAGAATCGCGACCTGCACTTCCGGCGAGCCGGTGTCGCCGGCCTTGGTGGCATATTCGGCGATCAGTTCTTTCTTGCGTTCAGGCGTAATCATCGGTCATCGGTCCTTAAAGTTGGAAAACACGGAAGGGGCGAAGCTCGCCTTCGGCGATCTCGGCCAATGCCACGGGCGCGTCGGACTCATCCTTGAGATAGACGATCCGCCCCTGGAGCCCGTCCCCGTCGCCACACCCGTCTTTCATGCGGGCGAACAGATTCGCGCGGATGAGGATGGGGTTGCCGCTTCGGAGGCGGACCGTATCGCCGCCCGTCACGGCCAGCGCCGGGATGCCGTCCAGCGCGGTCGAAAGGGGCTTCAGATACGCAAAAGCGGCGGGACTATGCAGTAAAGGGGTCAGGGTTTCCAGCCCGACCGCTTCTTTTTCCAGGAAGCCTCCGATGCGGGTCCGCCGGAGCTGGGAGACATACCCCAGAGTCCCCAGGGCCCGGGCGATGTCGCGGACCCAGGACCTGACGTAAGTCCCTTTGCTGCAAAGGATTTCGAACACCGCCTGGTCGGTTTTGGCCTCCACCAGCCGGGCTTCATAGACCTGGACCTGGCGGGGTTCCAGGGCGACATCCTCCCCCTGCCGGGCCAACGCATAGGCCCGTTCGCCCTGGACCTTGATGGCCGAATAGGCCGGGGGCACCTGGGTGATCACCCCGGTGAAGGGGGGCAGCATGGCCTCGATGGCCGCCCGGGCG
>JAFKFF010000042.1 GCA_017307315.1 Alphaproteobacteria bacterium | reverse complement strand
TAGCGGCGCCGGCGGCGAAGGCGAAAACACAAAGCAACGCGATGAGCCTGAACATGTCGCCCTCCTTGAAAGACCGCGCCGATGTTTACACGGATTTGCCGCTACGCGCAGGCACGCGCCGCCACACCTTTAACCATAACCGGGGAAAATGATCGCAATACCAATCAACGCGTGTGGCTGTGCTTGCGGAATTCGAAAGCCGCACTATTAATTCATTACAGAAAATTTGTAGTGTCGTTTAACGATACAACCATTTTGGGTGGGGGCCCTCATGCTTTTCCATAAAAGCGCGCATCTCTTCGCGTCCGTCAGCCTGCTGGCCTTGGCGGCATGTTCCGGCGGCGGTGGCGGCAGCAACACAGGCGGCAGTATCGTCAACGGCCCGGTGGTGACCCCGCCGACCCCGACAGCGAACATCACGGGCGTCACGGCTTTGGGTTATGCCGGCGCCACACCGAATGAAGCGACGGGCGCGACGCCCAATTTCGCCACCACCGTCAACCTGCCGCCCAACGGCACGGTCTTCGCGCTGGATCAAGGCGCCACATCTATCACCAGCAATTCCGTGAATGGCGTCGATGCAGGCCCCGGCACTGCCACGATTCAAGGAAGCGTCGCCTCCGGCGGCAATCTTTACCCGCTTATCGATTTGAAAATTCCAAACCTCGGAATCAATGCGACCGGGCTGGTTGGCGACGGCACCAACAAGACACAGTCGAACGGCAGCACCGTCAGCGTCCTGGTCACCAGCCTGACCTACACGCTTCTGGGCACCTGGAACTACAAGCCTGCGGATGGGAAAAGCAGCATCCTCGGTCTGGCAGTCTCCGGTTATCAGACCCCGGCCGGCAGCGTGCCGACCAATGGGACCGCCACCTATGTTGGCGCGGGCGGACAAGGCACCGGCCCCACAGCCGGCGGCGTTGTAGGTTCGGTCGTGATTCCGTCCGCCAGCGGCACCATCAATCCAGCGGTTCTGGAAGGCAATGTGAACCTCAGCGTGAATTTCGCCACCCAGCAAGTGAACGGCACGCTCAGCAACATGACTGCCAGACGGCCGGCAGCGCCAATCGCGGCGCGGTCATCACCGGCACGACCCAGGCCCAGGCGGCGCCCGCGGGCGCGACCTATGGCATGAGCGCCGGCGCCACCGGTGTCCTCAGCGGTGCCCTGTTCGGGCCGAATGCCGACGAAGTCGGCGCATTGTGGTCGGTGAATGAAGGCAGCGGCGCGAACGGCAAGACCGCGTTCGGCATGTTCGGCGCTACCAAGCAGTAAGTATCCCGCCCATGCGATTTCTGGCGGCGCTCGCCTGCGCTTTGCTCGTTTCCGCGCCCGCCCTGGCGCAGGGCGCAAACGGGCAGGCGGCAACGCAACAACAGACGATCTCGGATGTCGCCGCCGCGCAGCTCTTGGTCGCCAACAACCGGCTCGACGACGCGCGCAAACTGCTCGAATACATCCTTTCTTCGCGGCCGGAAGATCGGGACGCCTTGTTCCTCCTCGGCAATGTGGCCGTGGCGCAGAACAAGTATGACGAAGCCGTCTCGCTGTTCCGCCGCCTTCTGGTGCTGGAGCCGGATGCCGAGCGCGTCCGCCTGGAACTGGCGCGGGCATTTTTCCTCAAGGGCGACTATCAGAATGCCGACCGGCAATTCCGCTTCGCCCGCGCCGGCGACATTCCCGACGCGGCGAAAGAGAATATCGACCATTTCCTGGGCGCGATCAGTCGCCTCAGGGAATGGACGTTCGATTTCGCGCTGGGCCTGGCGCCGGACACCAACCAGAACGCCGCCACCAGCGCCTCGCAAGTCCAGATTTTCGGCCTGCCCTTCACCCTCGATCCCAATGCGCGCAGCCAGAGCGGCGTCGGCCTGGCGGGATCGGCAGACGGCGAATGGTCGTCGCTGGTGTCGGACAACATCAAGGCGCGCATCGGCGCCGGCATCTCGCGGATCGAATATAGCGGCGGCAAGTTCGACGACATGACCGTGTCCGGCTATGCCGGGCCGCAATTTCTCTATCCCGACTGGGATTTCAGCCTGCTCGCCACCGGCTTTCAGCGCTGGTACGGCAACAAATCCTTCGTCAGCGGCATCGGCGGCAAGCTGGCGGGCGAATATGGCATCACCTCGAACCTGCTGGCCGCAGGATCGGTCGGCATCCAGGCGGTGACGGACCGTTTCACCCCCGAACAGAGCGGCACGCTTTATACCACCCAGGCGCAAGCGGCCTATGTGCTCTCGCCTTCAAGCCTGGCGCAGCTCCAGCTCGGCTTCAACCGGCAGGACGCAAAGATCGGCGCTTACTCCTATTCCGGCCTGTGGGTCAGCGCGGCGTATCAGCGCGACCTGCCGGTCGGCTTTTCCGCCAGCCTTCAGCCGGCCTGGTTCGTCACCCGCTATGACGAGGCCCTGGCCGCTTTCGGCAAGAAGCGCGCCGACGACACCTTGATGCTGAACCTCACCCTGCTCAACCGCCGGCTGGATTATCACGGCTTCACGCCGCGCTTTTCCTATACCTTCACCGACCAGCACAGCAATCTGGCGCTCTACAGCTACACGCGCCACCAGTTCCAGATCGGCCTGACCTCGCAATTCTGAGGCTTTTCACGCCGCCTGTTCGGCGCGCTGGAGCGGGATGATCAGCTGGACGGTGGTGCCGATGCCGGGCGCGCTTTCGACCTCAAGCCTCCCGCCATGCAGCTCGGTGAAGGCCTTGGCAAGGGGCAGGCCCAACCCCGTGCCCTCATAGCGGCGGTTGAGCGCGCCATCGATCTGCCGGAACGGCTTCATCGCCAGGATCACGTCTTCCGGCGTCATGCCGATGCCCGTATCGACGATGGCGATGACGAGATCGGCGCCCCTGGCGATCGCGCGCAGCGAGACATTCCCGCCAGGCGAGGTGAATTTCACGGCGTTGGAAAGGATATTCAGCACCGCTTGCTTCAGCCGCGTCTCGTCCGCCATCAGCATCGAGGGACCGACGGACACTTCGAAATCGAGCCGGACCTCGGCGGCCTGCGCCAGCGGCGCGATCAGCCGGCGGCAACTATCGGCGAGATCGGCCATGCTGACCGGCCTTGCGTGCAATTCCAGCGCCCCCACTTCGATCTTGGAAAGATCCAGGATGCCGTTGACCACGTCCTTGAGGTGCACGCCCGAGCGCTGAATGTCGTCGGCATATTCCCGGTATTTCGCATTCAGGGGTCCGGCGATCTGATACTGCATCATCTGCGCGAAGCCGATGATCGCGTTCAAGGGCGTGCGCAATTCGTGACTCATATTGGCGAGGAAGGAGGATTTGGCGCGGTCCGCGTCCTTGGCTTCGTCGCGGGCCCGTGCGAGCTCCTCGGTCTGGGCGCGCAACTCTCCTTCCGCGCGCTGACGCTCGATGACGCGGCCCAGCTGGGTGCCGATCTGCGCCATCAGGTCCAGCACCGCATTGTCGGGAACCCGCGGCTCGGTGCCGAAGAACTCCAGAACCGCCACCACATCCTCGCCGCATAGGACCGGAAAGGCCACGGCGCTGCGCAGCCCGCAAGCCTGGGCGACCCCGAAGCGGGGCAGATTATTATCCGTCGCGATATCGGCGATCCAGACCGGCTTGGCGGACAATTGCGCCCGGCCCGGCAATCCGATCCTGCTGGCGAATTGCGATGTCCGGCTGACGTCCCGAAACGGCTTCATCACTTCGGGTTCGGCGGCATACCAGACATGGGCGCTGCTCAACAGGACATCGCCCTCGCCGGGCAGGACGAGAAAACCGTGCCCCGTCGCCCAGCGATGGAAACGGCCGACTTCCTCGACCGCGAATTGGAAAACGTCACGCGCGTCGCGGCTCTGGTTCGAAGCCGCCGCGATGCGTTCGAGGAATGAAAGCTCCTGCTGCCGCTCGTAGAGATCGCGCAGCCCCTTCTCGGCAATGGCTTCGGCTTCCAGCCGGGTGGCGCGTTCGCGCTCCAGCCGGCGTTTCAGCCGCTGATTTTCCGCCAGAAGCGCTTCATGGTCAGGCTGCATCGCCCACGATCTCGGCTGCCGCAAGCGTACGGATGGCGAGTTGGCATCTGATATCGCCGCGATGCATGCAGGACGGATGCTCGACATGGACGCTCTCGCCGAAATGATCGGCGGCGCCCTCTATGAAGCCGTGCGCAAGCGCGCAAAGCTTGCGGGGCGAATTGTAGCCGAGCAAGAGCGCGCCATCCGCGCCGTCCTCGAAATGGAAATGCGGGCAGCCGGCGCCGGTATAGAGCTTGCGCACTTCCGGATGAATGATGCTGTTGACGCTGAGAACGAAGCTGCGCGTGGCGCGGTGGGGCGCGAAGAAAGCGGGATAATGACGCGCCAGGAGCGGCATGGCCTCGCGGCCGAACCAGCGCAAAATCTCGCCCTGGGGCTTGCCCAGCGCCTCGGACGCCGCCCCGACCAGCGCCAAAATCTGGTCGTCGGGATAGCTGCCCAGCGAGGTGTAGGCGCCCGGCAATCCGGTCTTGTCCAGAAGATCGTCCCAAAGCGCCTCGCCGTGATGGCTCACCACGACTTGCTCGAGAAGATTGAAGACAATGCCTTTCATGTGCCGGGCCCCCGCGAATGCGGCGTTTACCCTAGGGGATGAGAGGTAAAGACTTAGGTTAGTGAATAATACCAGAAATTGTACTATCTGATTTATACAACCGTTCAGGCGGCTTTGCGCGCTTTGCTGAAGCTTTGCAGGATGCGCTTGAGCCCCGTCTCGGCCACCTTCGAAGCGGCCTGTTCCGCCGGCAGCCAGAGCTGCTCGCGCGCACCTTGTTCGGCGAAGGCGCGGCGGTTGCCGGTGACATGGAGTGGAAAAATCTCCACCCGACAGGGCAACGCGCTGCCGCTCTTCTCTTTCAGATAATGATAATGGCCGAAGGCTTCCTCCGCGACCTCGCCGGTCACGCCCGCCTCTTCCAGCGCCTCGCGCGCGGCGGACTGCGCCAGCGTCATGTCCGCATGCGGCCAGCCTTTGGGCAGAATCCAGCGCCGGGTGCGCAGCGAGGTGACCAGCAGGATTTCCAGTCCGGGCGATGTGCGCCAGCACAAGGCCGCCACCTGCAGTCTGCTGCCGCGCATGGGCGTCAGACCGGCCGGCGGCTTTGCCATCACATGCCTGCCGCGTTGGCGATGAGATAGAAGCCCGCGCTCAGCAGGGCCGCCGCGGGCATGGTCACGATCCAGGCCACCACGATGTCCTTGGCCACGTTCCAGCGCACCGCCGAAACCCGGCGCGCCGTGCCCACGCCAACGATCGCGCCCGTGATGGTGTGGGTGGTGGAGACCGGAATGCCCATGAAAGTCGCAAGGAACAGGGTCATCGATCCGGCGGTCTCCGCGCAAACGCCCTGCATCGGCGTCAGGTGGGTGATTCGCGACCCCATTGTACGCACGATCCGCCAGCCCCCGAACAGGGTTCCCAGCGCCATGGCCGACTGGCAAGCCAGCACCACCCAGAAAGGCACCACGAAATGGTCGCCCGACAAGCCGTGTGCGAACAAAAGCGCGGCGATGATGCCCATGGTCTTCTGCGCGTCGTTGCCGCCATGACCCAGCGAATAGGCCGAAGCCGAAAGGAACTGGACATGGCGGAAAATATAATCCGCCTTGAAAGGCGTGGTTTTCAGGAACGCCCAGGAAACGAAAAGGATCAGCATCAGCGCCAGCAAAAAGCCGGTGGCGGGGGAAAGCACGATGGCGGCCACCGTCTTGCCCAGTCCCGACCAGACTACCACATTCAATCCGCCGGCCGAGACGCCCGCGCCCACCAGGCCACCGATCAAGGCGTGGCTGGAGGGTGAGGGAATGCCCGCCAGCCAGGTGACGATGTTCCAGATGATCGCGCCCATCAGGGCCGCGAACACCACCTGGTCGTTGATGATGTTGGCCGCCACGATGCCGGTGCCGATGGTGGAGGCGACATGCAGCCCGAACACCAGGAAGGCGATGAAATTGAAGAAGGCCGCCCAGGCCACGGCATAGCGGGGCGACAGCACTCGGGTCGAGACGATGGTGGCGATGGAATTGGCCGCGTCGTGCAGCCCGTTGAGGAAATCGAAGATCAGCGCGACCGCGATCAGGAAGATGATCAGAAGGCTCACGCCTAGACCTGCTCGATCACGATGCCGCTGATGCGGTTGGCGACATCCTCGAAACGGTCGACCACCTTCTCCAGATGGTCGTAGATCTCGTTTCCGACGATGAAGGCCATGGCGTTGCCGTCGCGGTGCTTGAGGAACAGGGCCTTGATGCCCGCGTCGTTCAACTCGTCCACCTGCTCTTCCAGCTTGGTGATCTCTTCGGCGATGGCGTTGATGCGGGCCGCCTTCTGGCGCATGTCGCCCAGAAGGCTCACCGCCTCCACCGTCAGGACGGCGCAGCGCAGGATGATGTCGGCCATCTCGCGCATATGCGGCTCGAAGGTGGTGACCTCGAACAGGGTGATGGCCTTGGCGGTCTTCTGCATCTGGTCGATGGCGTCGTCCAAAAGGCCGATCAGGTCCTTGATGTCGCCCCGGTCGAAGGGGGTGATGAAGGAGCGGCGGACATTGACCAGCACTTCGCGGGCGATGGTGTCGGCCTCGTTCTCATGGGCGATGATCCGCCGGCAGGCCTCCGGCACCACCGGGCCCCCTTCCAGAAGATCGCGCAGCGCGGTGGCGCCGGCGACCAGGGTGGCGGCATGCCGGTCGAACAGCGTGAAGAATTTTTCCTCGCGCGGCATCAGGGCCTGGAAGAAGCGCTGCATGAACCCTCTTGGCGTCCGAAATCCCTGGCGGAACTACAGCATGAGTCGGCGCTTGGCCAGCCCGGCCGGGCCCCTTCAATCCACGAGGATTTCAGCCATGGTCGAAGGAGGCGATGATGGGGCATGGCCCCTTGGAAGAGGCGCAATCCCGGGCCAGCCGCCCCAGCGCGTCGCGGGCCTTCTGAAGTTCCACGATCTTGGCGTCCAGGGCAGCAATCCGCTCCCGCGCCAAGGCCCGCGCCCGGTCCCGGTCTTCCGTGGCGTCCAGTGCCAGAAGTTCCGCCACCTGTTCCAGGGTGAACCCCGCCGCCTGGGCGGACTTTATAAAGAGCAGCCGGCGGACATCGTCCGCGCCATAGCGCCGGATCCCGCCGGGATTGCGCGATGGGGTCGGCAGCAGCCCCCGCCGCTGGTAGTAGCGGATGGTCTCCACCCCCACCCCGCCGGCCCGCGCCAAGCCACCGATTGTATCGCTTCCGATCATGTGGCCGGCCATGCTTGACTCCGTACCATGGTACGGAAGCTATATGGAGGGGGCAGTGCCGCAAGGCAAGAAGGAGTTGTCATGACCGCCCCCCGCCAGGCCGTGCTCTATCGCATGGTGATGGACAAGCATCTTTGCCCTTACGGGCTGAAAGCCAAATCGCTGCTGGAACGCGAAGGCTTCAAGGTCGAAGACCATTGGCTGAGGACCCGCGCGGAAACCGACGCCTTCAAGGCCGAGCGCGAGGTCAAGACCACGCCGCAGATCTACATCGATGGCGCGCGCGTCGGCGGTTATGACGATCTTCGCCGCTTCCTGGGCAAGCCCGTGCCCGATCCCAAGGCGATGACTTACAAACCCGTGATCGCGGTCTTCGCGGTGACGGCGCTGATGGCGCTGGCCGCCAGCCAGGCAACCTTCGGCAGTCCCTTCACGCTGCGCGCGGCGGAATGGTTCATCGCCTTTTCCATGTGCGTGCTGGCGATCCTGAAGCTGCGCGACGTGGAGAAATTCTCCAGCATGTTCTTGGGGTATGATCTCCTGGCGCAGCGCTGGGTTCCCTACTCCTATGTCTACCCCTTCGCCGAAGCCCTGGCCGGCATCCTGATGATCACCCATGTGCTGGAATTCGTCTCGATCCCGGTGGCGCTGTTCATCGGCACGGTGGGCGCGGTGTCGGTGTTCAAGGCGGTCTATATCGACCGGCGCGAGCTCAAATGCGCCTGCGTCGGCGGCGACACCAATGTCCCGCTCGGCTTCGTTTCGCTCACCGAGAATGTGATGATGGTGGCGATGGCGGTGTGGATGCTGGCGCGCTGAAAAGGACCCCCATCTGTCTTCCTCGGGGCAAGCCCTCGGAAGACGTTCGGCTTGCTTGGCCGCAAGCCTCACTCCCCCGCCAGTCGCTCCGCGACGCGGGGGAAGAAGCTCCGCGCGCGTTCAGCGATACTGGGATGCGGTCTGGCGCAGATGGGCGGAAAGCGTTTTCACGTCGCCCTTGTTCTGGGCCAGGAAGGCGACGAACTGGTCGCGCTGCGACAAAGCGATCCAGACGCCCGCTACGCTGAAATCCGTCAGTTCCGGCTTGCCGCTGTCGGTGCGGACCCGGAAATTCACGTGCAGCGGCGACTGGGCGTTGCCGTTGCGCGGATCCACCATCACCGTATCGACGATGAAATCGTCGGGACCCCGCGCGGTCGAGCCCACCACTTTCAGGCTCTGGCCGGCATAATTGCCCAGGTAGGAACGGTAGACCGCGACGGCATAATCCTGGAACGCGGCGGCGAAGTCGGCCTTGTCCGCGTCGGAGGCGGTGCGGGCATATTGGCCGAGCGTGAAAAGCGCTATGCGCTTCATGTTGGTGAGGCCGAGCAGGATCTGCTCGAATTGCTGGCCGCGCTGCTCCGCCGTCAGCTGCGCGTCGTTGAGCACCGCCAGGCCCTTCTGGATGTTGCTCGCGACGAAATCCTCGGCCGGCGTGCCGGCCTGGGCCGGAAGCGCGCAAAGGCCGGACAGCGCCAGACCGGCCGCCAGAAACGCGCGGCGCGCCATCATCGAATTCGCTACGGTCATGCTGCACTGCCTTTCTGGGCCGCGGCCAAAGTCTATAGGAATCGCGCGGGACATAAATAAGGCAACGCCCGCGCCAGAACTTCATGTTAGCCTGCCGCCGGCAAGACGGGGCGGAGGGACGGATGATCAAGCATGGGCTGATTCTGGCTGCAGGCCTTCTTGCGGCGCTGCCCGCGCGGGCGGAAATGGTGGGAAAATACACCCTGGTCTCGGCCCTGCCCCGCCCCGGCGCGACCCAGATTCTCGACAACAATCGCGGCCGGGTGTGGGACGTGATCTATCCGCCCGGCATGGCCACCGGCATGCACCGCCATGCGACCGATTTTGTCGGCGTGGAACTGGTGGAAACCATGCTCAAGGTCACCACGCCGGACGGAAAGGAGCGCGTCAGCCCGATCCATCGCGGCCAGATCTACATGCTGCCCAAGGGCCTCACCCATATCGAGGAAAATGTCATCGGCGCGCCGCAGCGCAATTCCATCCTGATCGAACTCAAGGATGGCGGGCCGCATGACTATCCGGGCAACGGCCAGGCCCCCGCCGGCTTCATGGCGGCCGGCGCGCAAAAAGTGGCCGACAATCCCCGCGTGATCCTGTGGGACGCCACCTTCAAGGC
>JAFKFF010000429.1 GCA_017307315.1 Alphaproteobacteria bacterium | reverse complement strand
TTCGGTCAGGGTGCGCATGCCGGCCGCTTCCACCGCGGTGGCGTGCACGAACACATCCTTGCCGCCGCCTTCCGGCGCGATGAAGCCGAAGCCCTTGGAGGTATTGAAAAACTTAACGGTTCCGATCGTCATAAGAACTTCCTGCATAGTTTCCGCTCCGGCGGAATGCCGGTTCGGGAAGAGATTTCGTCGGTCTTAGGCGAAGGAAGTTCTGTTTCGTCCAGGCGCGCACGGAAGGCGGGCAGGATTTCTTCTACAGGTGCGCTTCGTCTGTGACGGATCTGGTCTCCACTGGGCGCGACAATACGCGCAAACATGACCTATTGGCAAGGAAGGGGGGCGGCCGGGAAGCGGCCGGCGCGGTTCGTAACCATTTCGCGGCCGCGGCAGCCAAAAAGCCTTTGGGTTGGCGGTTCCGTTCGGTTAGCGGCCGGCTTTGCGCGGGGGGCGGCTGGCGCGCCGGCCGGACCGGGAAGGGTTCAATTTTCGATCCGCAGGATTTCGATCTCGCCCAGCGGCTCCGCCGCCTCGACGATGTCGCCTTCCCGCGCCCCCATCAGGGCGGCGGCGAGCGGGGCGCGGAAGCTGACCAGGCCCTTGGCGGCGTCGGCTTCGTCGACACCCACGATGCGGAAAGTCTGCTCGCGGCTTTTGCGTCTGATGGTGACGGTCGCGCCGAACGCCACCGTGCCATCGGCGGACGACTGCGCCAGTTCGGCGCTGGCCTTGCGCACGGTCCAATAGCGCAGATCGCGCTCCAGGGTTTCACGCAAGAGGACATTGCTTTCGGTTTTGAGCGCGCCTTCGAGGCGCGTCACTTGCGCTTCGATCTGGGCCATGCCCTCCGGCGTCACCGGATTGGGGCCTTCGTCCACCATCTTCTCCGGTGGTGGGGCGGATTCGGAGGATTCCTTGACGAAAGCGCGGGACATGGGTGGTTCTCGGTTTCTGGCTCTATTGTCATCCCCGCCGAGCAGGTTGCAACGCATCGCGAGGGAGGGGGGCCAAGTGGATAGGGTATACCTGTTCCGCCGACCTAGATCCCCTTCCCTCGGCGCTGGACGCGCCTCGCCGGGGATGACACGGGGTGTTAACGCGCCCGGCTGCCAAACGTCTTCGGCACGTTCGGGCGGCCGGCGCGTTGCAGGCGCTTTCTGCCGCCGCCCGCTTTCGAAGGCCGGGTGGGCTTGCCTTCATCCGACAGCGAAATCTCGGCGTCGAACTGGGCGCGCTCCACATCCGACTGCCGCGCGAAGGGATCGTCGCTGATGGTGAGGGCGGCGGTCTGAAGCCGCTTGAGTTCGTCGCGCAGCCGCGCCGCGGTTTCGAATTCGAGATCCGCGGCGGCGGCGCGCATCTGTTTTTCCAGGTCGGCGATGA
>JAFKFF010000041.1 GCA_017307315.1 Alphaproteobacteria bacterium | reverse complement strand
GGTGGATGCGATCAAGGCGCGGGCGCGCTCCATGGAGTCCACCTTCCCGCCCGGCGTGAAGCTGGTCTTTCCGGTCGACAATACCGATTTCATCCGGCTCTCCATCAAGGACGTGGCCAAGACCTTGATGGAAGCGATCCTGCTGGTGATCCTGGTGATGTACCTCTTCCTGCAGAATTGGCGCACCACCTTGGTGCCGGCGGTGGCGGTGCCGGTGGTGCTTCTGGGCACCTTCGGCGTCCTGGCGGCGGTGGGCTTTTCCATCAACACGCTGACGCTCTTCGCGCTGGTGCTGGTGATCGGGCTTCTGGTCGACGACGCCATCGTGGTGGTGGAGAATGTCGAGCGCATCATGCGGGAAGAGGGGCTGCCGCCGCGCGAAGCGACGTTGCGCTCGATGCAGGAGATCACCGGCGCTCTGATCGGCATCGGGTTGGTGCTGACGGCGGTGTTCCTGCCGATGGCCTTCTTCGGCGGATCGACCGGCGTGATCTATCGCCAATTCTCGGTCACCATCGTCTCGGCCATGTCGCTGTCGATCATGTGCGCATTGGTGCTGACGCCGGCGCTTTGCGCCACGCTGCTGAAGCCGGTGACGGACGGCCATCACCAACATGCCGGCGGCCTGCTCGGCCGCTTCTTCACCTGGTTCAATGCCAGCTTCGAGGCGACGCGCGACTGGTATCGCGAAAGGCTGGCGAAAGTCCTGGACCGCACCAAGACGGTGATGGCGGTCTACCTCGTCATCCTGGTCGCGCTGGGCGGGCTTTTCACGTACCTGCCGACAGGCTTTCTGCCGGACGAGGATCAGGGCGTTCTGGTCAATCTGATCAGTCTGCCTTCGGGCTCCACCCAGGAAGCCACCTTGGCGGTGGCGCAGAAAGTGGCGCAGCACTACATCAAGGACGAAGGCAAGAATGTGGACTTCGCCTTCGCCATCGCCGGTTTCAGCTTCCTGGGCGTGGGGCAGAATACCGGCACCACCTTCGTCAAGCTGCGCGACTGGGCCGAGCGGCCCGGCGAGATTAACTCCTCGCCCGCCATGGCGCGCCGCGCCATGCTCAAATTCCGCCGTACCATCAACGAGGCACAGGTCTTTGCTCTGGTCCCGCCGGCGGTGCGCGAATTGGGCGTCTCCACCGGTTTCGACATCCAGATGCAGGATCGCGGCAATCTCGGTCATGCCGCCCTGATCGCGGCGCGCAATCAGTTGCTGGCGCTGGCGGCGAAAAACCCGAAGCTGCAATCGGTACGGCCCGCCAGCCTGGACGATACCCAGCAATTGCATATCGACATCGATCAGGCCAAGGCCAACGCGCTGGGCGTGGCCACCGTCGATGTCAATTCGACCTTGTCGGCCGCCTGGGGCGGAAGCTTCGTCAACAATTTCATCGACAAGGATCGCGTCAAGCGCGTCTTCATCCAGGGCGATGCACCGTACCGCATGGCGCCCGACGATCTGAACCGCTGGTATGTGCGCGGCAAGGCGGGGACGATGGCGCCCTTCTCGGCCTTCGCGACGGCGCGCTGGACGATCGGGCCGGCCTCGCTCACCCGCTACAATGGCCTGCCGTCGATCGAGATCCAGGGGCAGGGCGCGCCGGGCGTCAGCTCGGGCACCGCGCTCAAGGAGATGGACAAGCTGTTCAAGCAGCTGCCCAAGGGCATCGGCTATGAACTCACCGGCCTTTCGTTTCAGGAACAGCAGTCCGGCGCCCAGGCGCCCGCGCTTTATGCGCTTTCGATCCTGATCATCTATCTCTGCTTGGCGGCGCTCTACGAGAGTTGGGCGATCCCGCTCTCGGTTATCCTGGTCATTCCCTTGGGCGTGATCGGCGCCGTCGCGGCGGCCAGCGCGCGGGGGCTTTTCAACGACATCTATTTCCAGGTCGGTCTGCTCGCCACCATCGGCCTGTCCGCCAAGAACGCGATCCTGATCGTGGAGTTCGCGGTGGACGCCGAGAAGCGCGGCCTGAAAGCGCGCGATGCGGCGATGGAAGCCGCGCGCCTCAGGCTTCGGCCGATCCTGATGACATCCATCGCCTTCATCGCCGGCGTCTTCCCGCTGGCGGTGGCCTCGGGCGCCGGCGCGCACAGCCAGAACGACATCGGCACCGGCGTGATCGGCGGCATGCTGTCGGCGACCGTGCTGGCGATCTTCTTCGTGCCGGTCTTTTTCCAGCTGATAAACAAGGGCCTGCAGCGTCACCAATAGCCCCAGGGGCGGTGAAGCTCGCCGCTGCGCGCAAGCTAAGCCCCTCAAAAGACGCGATCTTTACAATAATTTTACAGCGACAACAGGTACATTGCCCCGCCTGCGAGTTCTGGCTAATCCTTTCATCACGGTGCGTGGATGCCGAACCCGGGGAAGGAAACAGATGAAAACGCTTGCCGCCGCTTTGCTTGTGACGATCGCCGCCACGCCCGCTTTTGCGGGTGAATCCGCCGGCCTGATGCTGCCGCCGGGCTATCACGCCACCGTCGTGGCCGACGGCTTGGGCGCGGGCGCCCGTCATGTCGCCGTGCGCAGCAATGGCGACATCTATATTTCCACCCGCAAGGGACGCGACCAGCCGCAATCGGCCGGCATGATCGCGGTGAAAGTCGGCAAGGATGGCAAGGCGGCCGACGTTCAGCACTTCACCGATATCGAAGGCGGCACCGGCATGGCGCTGTACAAGGGCGCGCTTTACGTTGCGGGCGGGACCGCGATCTATCGCTTCACCTTCAAGGGCAATGAGCTGGTGCCGTCCGCGGCGCCCGAAGTCGTGGTCGGCGACCTGCCCAAGGGCAATATGGGCATCGGTTTCGACGGCAAGGGCGGCCTCTACACCACCGTCCGGGCCGCGGGGAATATTTGCGCCGATCCCAAGGTGCCCAAGGATCAGAAGCCGGTCGGCCTGAAGCCGTGCCCGCTGCTGGACAATGGCGGCGGCATGTGGCGGTTCGATGCCGAAAAGACCAACCAGAAATTCCCCACCGATGGCGAACAAGTCGCCACCGGTATCCGCGACATGATGGCGGTGGCCTGGTCCAAGGACATGAATGGCCTTTATGGCGTGATGCAGGGCCGCAACGGCACCGCCAAGCTCGTCCCCGGCATGTCCGAGGAACACGATACGGTGGCCGAAGAGATGCACCGCATCGACAAGGGCGCGAATTTGGGCTGGCCTTACAGCTATTACGACACGGCGCTGCATGCGCGCGTGCTGGCGCCGGAATATGGCGGCGACGGCAAGATGCCGGCGGACGGCAAATACGACACGCCGGTCGTGGCGTTCGATTCGCACCAGTCGCCGACCGATCTGGATTTCTATGACGGCAAGCAGTTCCCGCAGAAATATCGCGGCGGCGCTTTCGTCGTCTTCCAGGGCGGCTCCGGGCCGGAAATCCCCGATGGCCGCAACGGCTACAATGTGACCTTCGTGCCCTTCGACAAGTCGGGCAAGGCGGGCACGCCGGAAATCTTCGCCGGCAATTTCGCCGGGCCGGCGGCGGTCGACCGCAACACGGGCAAGGCGCAATTCCGTCCCAGCGGCGTGACGGTGGCGCCGGACGGCTCGCTCTATGTGGTGGATACGCTCAAGGGCCGGCTCTGGCACATCACGTACGACGGCAAGAACTGATCCTTCTTCCGCGAGACGGAAGAAAAGGCCGGAAGCTTGCTTCCGGCCTTTTTCTTTTCGATCGCTTGCCAACATACGTTCGTATGATTGCGGATTTTTCATGAAAGCCTAGCGTCTGACAGACAACCAGCTCGAATAACCGGCTGGAACGCCTTGGGGACAGAAAAATCCAATAAATTCAGTTGTGTAGGGGAGAGTGACGATGACCGCGTCTGTACGGACTCTGCGAAATACTCTTTTGATGGGCGCCTGCGTGGCGCCATTTTATTTCCTGACTGGCCCGGCCGCCGCCCAGAACAACAACAGCAACGAAACCGTCGTCGTGACCGGCACGCGCGTGCAAGGCATGACCGCCGCCGACAGCGCGGCTCCCATCACGGTCCTTGGCAGCAGCGCTTTAACTCAGGCATCCGGCTCTTCGGACCTGCGCCTGGCCCTGGGCCAGACCGTGCCGTCCTTCACCGCGGAATCCTCCGGCTCCGACCTTGCCCGCCTCACGCTGACGGCGGCGCTGCGCGGCCTTTCCGCCAACGACACGCTGGTGCTGGTGAACAGCAAGCGCCGGCACGGCACCGGCAACCTCAATGTCTCGAGCGGGGCGGGCTTTGCCGGCGGCGCGGCGCCGGATATCTCGCTGATTCCCACGGCCGGCATCGACCATATCGAAGTGCTGCAGGATGGTGCCGCCGCGCAATACGGCACCGACGCCATCGCGGGCGTGGTCAACATCATTCTCAAGAAGAAATCCTCGGGCGGCACCTTTTCGGCCACCGCGGGAAAATATTATCGCGGCGACGGCGACACCTATGATGTCTCGCTCAATATCGGCTTTCCGCTGTTCGACAAGGGCTATCTCGACCTCACCTTGGACAAGAAATATTTCGGCTTCACCCATATGGGCGGGCCGGACAGCCGCGTGATCACGGCCGACGGGGCGACGGTGCCCACCGGTACGGTTTCCGCCACGCCCAACGCCAATGGCGTCATCACATGCACCGGCGGCAATTGCATCCCGCTTTCGACCTTGCAGTCCATGCCGGATTATCCGCGCATCAATCATCAGTTCAGCGCCGCCGAAATGCAGCTTGCCACCGCATTGGTGAATCTCGGCTATGATTTCAGCGACACCGTTCAGTTCTATGGTTTCGGCACCTATGGCCACCGCTTTGCCAAGGCGAACCAGAATGTTCGCCTGCCGAACCAGGTCATCGCCGCGCCGGGTTCCAACCAACCCTGCAGCGCCGCCAACCGGCAGGGCTATTTCACGGCGCAGACCGCGGCGGGGGCGCCCGCTTGTGCCCTCGGCGTGGGCGGGGGCGTCAGTCCGATCGCCGGAACGACGTTCAATACCGGCGGCCTGCCAACCGGCCTCAACAGCAATGGCCAGGTGATATCGTCGGGCCAGGCGGGCACCTTGTTCACGCCGGGCGAGGTGGTCTTCGCGCCGCTGGGTTTCACGCCGCAGGAAGTGATCCGCGAGGACGACTATCAATATAATCTCGGCCTCAAGCTCAACGTCGCCGGCTGGGATGTCGATATCGCGGGCAGCTATGGCAAGGATATCGACAACATCTACACCTGGAATTCGGGCAACCGGGCTCTTTTCATCGACACCCATACCTCGCCCAGGGATTTCTACGACGGCACCTTCATGGCGGCGGAATTGGTCGGCAATGTCGATGCCACGCGCCAGTTCAATGTCGGGCTGGCGGGACCGCTGAATGTCGCGGTCGGCCTGGAGGCGCGCGAGGACGTTTATCAGATCAAGGCGGGTGATGCGGCCTCGACCTACAAGGAGGGTCCGCAGGCCTTTCCCGGATTCCAGAACTCCGATTCCGGCATCTACAGCCGCAAGAATTATGCGGCCTACATGGATTTCGCATTTGCGCCGATCGAAGAACTGCAGATCGATATCGCGGGCCGCGTCGAGCATTACAGCGACTTCGGCGATACCCAGATCGGAAAAGTCACCGCGCGCTACGACTTCAGCCCTGCGCTGGCCATTCGCGGCACCATCTCCACCGGCTTCCGCGCGCCCACCCTGGCCGAGGAGTTCTATTCGGCGACCAAAGTCACGCCGACCGCCGCGACCGTTCAGCTTCCGGCAAACTCCGCAGCGGCCAAGATCCTGGGTTTGCCGAACCTCGGGCCGGAAATCTCGACCCAGTACAGCGCCGGCATCGTCGCCCATCCGCTGGACGATCTCAGCATCACCCTGGATGCCTACAGCGTCACCTTGGGCGACCGCATCGTGCGGTCGAGCACCCTGTTCAGCCTGGGCGGCGCGATCAATTCGCCGCTGGTCAACGATGCGATCCGCGCCCACGGCAATGTGCTCGATCCGACCGCGACCCAGAACGGCGTCACCGTGTTCCTGAACGGCCTGGACAGCCTGACCCAAGGCGTCGACCTGACGGTGAGCTATCTGAGCGACTTCAACGAATACGGCCTGGTGAACTGGACGCTCGCCGGCAATTACAACCAGACCTCGGTCAGCGGCGTTTCGCCGGTTCCGCCCGAGATCACCGCCTCGTCGCCGGGCGCGACGCTGTTTCCGGCTTATGCGCTGGCCAACTTCGTGCACAATGCGCCGCAGGAAAAGATCGGCCTCAACATCAGTTGGTCGCTCGACGAATGGGGCCTCACCATTCGCGAGACGTATTACGGGCCGATCCACACCATCGCGACCCCGAATGGCGGGCCGCCGCTTTATGCCCAGAACCAGGCGGGTGTCGGCCTTTTCGATCTGGAAGCCAGGTACAATCTTACCGAACAGCTTCAGTTCGCGCTGGGCGGCAACAACATGTTCAACGTCAAGCCCAACACCAACCCGCTGATCACCAATACGCCGGACCCGTCAACGGGTGGCGGCCGGTTCGTGACCGGGGTCGGCGGCGTGCTCGGCTCGCCGATCAGCGCGCCCTTCGATCCGAACGGCGGCTATTATTACGGACGCCTGACCTACAATTTCTAGAGGGGCGGCAAGCCTTGGGAGCCCATCCGCGCGTGGCGGGTGGGTTCTTTTTTTGCGGGCGGGACGATAGCCTAGGCGGTCATTTCCCGAATGCGGTGACCCGATGAGGCGATTTTTGATTTCGGCGGCATTGGTCCTGGCCTTCAGCCTGGGCGCGGAAGCTGCCGGCATCGACATGACGGCGATCGACAGGTCGGTCGCGCCGGGCGACGATTTCTACGCCTATGCCAATGGCGGTTGGATCAAGCGCACCGAGATACCGGCGGACCAGGCGCGCTGGGGTTCGTTCAACATCCTCAACCAGGAAGCCCAGCGGCGCACTCGCGCGCTGATAGAGAATGCCGCCAAGGCCGCGCCGGGCAGCGAGGCGCGCAAGGTGGCCGATTATTTTGCCAGCTTCATGGACGAGAAGGGGATCGAGGCGAGGGGGCTTTCTCCGCTGAAGGCCCGGCTCGGCGCCATCGCCGCCATTGCGGACAAGAAGGCGCTGGCCCGCGCACTGGGCGAGGCGCTGCGCGCCGATGTCGATCCCCTCAACAACACCAATTTCCATACCGAGAATCTGTTCGGGCTGTGGGTCGCGCCCGGCTTCAGCGACAGCGCCCATTACACGCCGTACCTGCTGCAGGGCGGGTTGGGCATGCCCAGCCGCGACTATTATCTGGGCGGGAGCGCCAAGATGAAAGCGGCGGCCCAGGCCTATGGCGCTTACGTCGCGCGGGCTTTGACGCTTGCGGACATCGCCGACGCGAAGGCAAAGGCCGCGCTGGTGCTGGATCTGGAAACCGGAATTGCCAAGGCGCAGGAAAGCATCGTCGACAGCCAGGACGTGGTCAAAGCCAACAATGTCTGGACGCGGGCCGATTTCGCGAAGAAAGCGCCCGGCTTGGACTGGGACCTGTTCTTCCAGGGGGCCGGCCTTTCACGCGTCCCCAGCATTATCGTCTGGCAGCCCGAGGCATTCGCGGGCCTTTCGAAATTGGTGGCGGACGGTCCGCTCGAGGCCTGGAAGGCGTGGATGGCTTTCCACCTGGTCAATCATTTCTCGCCGCAATTGCCCAAAGCGTTTGTCGATGCGCGCTTCGATTTCTACGGCAAGGCGCTTTCGGGGACGCCGCGCCAGCAGGACCGCTGGAAGCGCGCCGTCAACGCCACCAACGATGCCCTGGGCGACGCGGTGGGCAAGCTCTATGCCGCGAAATATTTCCCGCCCGAGTCCAAGGCCAAGGCGGAAGCGATGGTGAAGAACATCATTGCCGCCTGGGGCCGGCGCATCGACGCCTTGACTTGGATGACGCCGGCGACCAAGGCGAAAGCCAAGGAAAAACTGTTCGGTCTTTATGTCGGCATCGGCTATCCCGAGAAATGGCGGGACTATTCCGGCCTCGCGGTGGTGAAAGGCGAAGCGCTGGAAAACCAGGCTCGCTCCGACATGTTCGATTACCGCTACGCCATCGGGCGGATCGGAAAGCCGGTCGACCGGCACGAATGGTCGATGACGCCCCAGACCGTGAACGCGGTGAACCTGCCGCTGCAGAATGCGCTGAATTTCCCCGCGGCGATCCTGGAGCGACCCTTCTTCGACGCCAAGGCCAACGACGCATTCAACTATGGCGCCATCGGTTCGGTGATCGGCCACGAGATCAGCCACACCTTCGACAATCAGGGCGCGGCGTTCGACGTGCAGGGCCGCCTCCACAATTGGTGGACCAAGGCGGATTTCGATCACTTCGCCCAGTCGGGCAGGGCGCTGGTGGCACAATATAATGCCTACCGGCTCTTTCCCGATCTGGCGGTGAATGGCGAGCAGACCCTGGGC
>JAFKFF010000428.1 GCA_017307315.1 Alphaproteobacteria bacterium | reverse complement strand
GCGCCGCGTTGTTATACATCACGAAGCTTTCCAGCGACACGTTCAGCATCTTGCAGTAATGCAGGATGCCCTGATGGTGATAGGGCAGGCGCCAGGGGCCGGGATTGAAATACTGTCCCGGCGCGAAATCGGCTTTCTGCGTCGTGCCGCCGATATCGGTGTAGCTGTCGCCGGCGTGCAGCGACCAGTTCCGTCCGCCGGGACGGTCGTTGTATTCCAGGATCTTCACCTTGTAGCCGGCCTTGCGCATCTCATGCGCGGCGACCATGCCGGCCAGCCCTGCACCCAAAATCACGACCGAGGCGCCCTTGGCGTTGCCTTGCAAGGTGATCGGACCGGTGAAATCCGAATTGGCGGCATAGCCCATGTGCAGCATCGCGTCGTACATCGCGGCGGTACCGCCCGCGAGGCCGATGGCGGTGAGCAGCGAGCGGCGCGTCAGGGGCTGTTCCACGAAATCCTTCATTGGCGGCTCTCCTGCGATATGCGGGCATATACTCTCAAATGGGCGTATATACTCGCATCTGGGCGCCGGCAAGCCGGGAAAGGCCGGATTTACAGCAACTTTACAATGGAGGAGCGCATGGCGGCCGTGCGAGCCGCCTATTCGCCGGGACTATTTCCCGAAATCAGGCGCCGGCGGAGGCGACGCGGTTCTTGGAGAGGCGGCGGATGACGCTGGCTTCCTCGATCACCGAGCCCAGCGACTTGGCGACGCCGCGCTGGAACAGGTGTCCCATCGCTTCGCCCAGGCGGCCCTTGGACGCGGCGGTCATCGCGTCGGCGACGGCGACGCCGGCATGCATGAGCGTCGAGGTATCGCGATAGCAATTCTGCATGCAGGCGGTGCAGCGGTCGCGCTTGTCGGCGATGGTGTCCAGATCGAACACCGAGCCCAAGGGTTCGTGCCAGGCTTCGCAGCGCCAGATCTGCAGGTTCCAATCCATGTAGAAATATTTGTGGCCGCCGACGCAGGGAATGAGCTGCTCCTCGCCCCGCACGAAGCGCTTATAGAAGGCAGCAGCCCTTTCCGCGCAAGCCGGCGTAATGCCACCGATCGAGCGATCGTTATGGATGAGCTCTTCGAGGATTTTGCCGGGCAGAACCCGTTCCGGACAATAGGCAATTGCGATATCCGCCGCGCCTTCCGCAAGGCCCGGCAAAGTGAGATCGGGCCGCTCGTCTGCGATAAGGTCGCGCATTTCCTCGGTCGTACCAACCGGTGAGGTCGATTCGAGAATGACGGTGTCCCCCGGCTTGAGCACCTTGGCCACTTCGCGCGTGGCCGCGAGGACATAGGAAATGTCCGGCGTGTGGCGACCATCCTTGGCAAACGGCGTGGGAACCGCGATCACGAAGACGTCGGAACGGGCAACCGTCGTGGCCGCGCGCAGC
>JAFKFF010000427.1 GCA_017307315.1 Alphaproteobacteria bacterium | reverse complement strand
CCTTCCGCGCGACGCGGACCTGCGCCTTCGCCGCGGCCTGGGCGCGCACCTTCACCTGCTCTCGGCTGGGTGACGCGAACCGAAATCGCCTCGCCCGGCTCGCGCGGCAGCGTGATCTGCACCTGGCCGCGCCCGGCCGTGTCGCGCGCCACTTCCGCGATCCTCTCGAGCGGCAAGGGCGCGCCCGCCGCAGTGGCCCGCGGCGCCATCCAGTCGAGGACGGCATTGTCGTAAACCAGGATGCTGCCGGAGAGACCGAGCACGGCGAGCAGCAGCCCCAAGATCAGCCCGACCCACATATGGACCTGGAACATCAAGCGGCGGAAGGCGGCAAAGGTCATGACATCCTCACGCGTCCGCCCAGCGGCGGATCAGGTTGTGATAAAGTCCCGTCAGAGCAACAATTTCGCCATTGTCGCCGACTTGGCGGCGCAATCCCTGGATCGCCTTGTCCATCTCGAACAGCATCAGGCGCGCGGCCTCGTCGCGCACCATGCTCTGGATCCAGAAGAACGACGACCAGCGGCTTCCGCGCGTCACCGGCGTCACGTGATGGCGGCTGGTGGCGGAATAGAGGATCATGTCGCCCGCCGGCAGCTTGACGCGATGCTCGCCATACGTGTCTTCGACCACCAGCTCTCCGCCGTCATAATCGGCGGGATCGGTGAGAAAGAGTGTCGCCGACATGTCGGTGCGCACTCGGATGGGCGCGCCGCCGCCCAGCGACGATTTCACGAAGCGGATCGAATTGTCGATGTGGCTGCCGAAATTCATGCCGCCGTCATAGCGGTTGAAGAGCGGCGGAAAGACCCGCAAGGCCAGGGACGCCGAGGTGAAGAGTTCGTTCCTGCCCAGCGCGGTCAGGATCACATTCCCCAGGGAGACGGCGGCAGGCGAATTCTCCGGTATCTGGAGATTGAATTTCGCCTGCCCCGATTGCGCCCCCGCGGTGACCTTGCCGTCCACCCACTCGGCCTTCGCCATCACGTCGCGCATCTGTGCGACCTGATCGGGCGAAAGCAGAGCGGGTATCCTGACCATTATTCAGAAGCTGGTCCCCACCGCGAAGATGAAGGTGCGTCCCGGCGCCGGCGTGCCGCGATTGCCGAAGGACTGGGAGTAATAGAGCCGGTCAGCGATGTTGTTGATGTTGAGATGGAAATGCAGCTTGTCGATGTCGTAGGCGACGACGTCGTCCAGCTCCACCGTCTCCGGAATCCGGACGATGCGGCCCAAGGGATAGGTCGCCGGGTTGGGCGCGGTATAGCCGTTATAGAGATGGCTCTGATAGACGATGCCGCCGCCGAACGACAGGCCGGGGATCAGATCGCGCGCGTCATAATCGCCCCAGATCGAGGCGGCATTCTTGGGCACGAAGGTGATCTGCTTGCCGGT
>JAFKFF010000315.1 GCA_017307315.1 Alphaproteobacteria bacterium | reverse complement strand
GGCGATCCGGTCCGCCTCCGGCCAGATCGGCCAGAGCCTGGCCCATGGCGAAGAGGAAAAAGTGGCGGCCGAGGAAGACTAGGCCGCTTCTAACCAGTTCGAGTCGTTTCCATTTCGCAGTTGGAATCGGCTCCTCGGCAGAGGGCGCTCCCGTGAGGGGGCGCCTTCTGTTTTTGGAACGATCCGTCATTCCCGGCTGCCAGATGACAAGAATTCGGCCGCCCGCTACAAGCTCTCCCCATGAAAAGCCTCTCCGACGTCCGCTCGAGTTTCCTGGATTATTTCACCCGCAACGGCCATGCCGCGGTGGCGTCCTCGCCGCTGGTGCCGCGCAACGATCCGACCCTGCTTTTCACCAATGCGGGCATGGTCCAGTTCAAGAACATCTTCACCGGCACGGAGAAGCGGCCCTATGTGCGCGCCACCACGGCGCAGAAATGCGTCCGTGCCGGCGGCAAGCACAACGATCTCGACAATGTCGGCTATACCGCGCGCCATCTCACCTTTTTCGAGATGCTGGGCAATTTCTCCTTCGGCGATTATTTCAAGGAAGACGCGATCAAGTTCGCCTGGGAATTCCTCACCCGCGATCTTGGCCTGCCCAAGGACCGGCTCAGCGTCACCGTCTATGCCGATGACGACGAAGCCTTCGGCCTTTGGGGCAAGATCGCCGGCCTGCCGGACCAGCGCATCATCCGCATCGGCACCTCCGCCAATTTCTGGTCGATGGGCGACACCGGTCCTTGCGGCCCTTGTTCGGAAATCTTCTACGACCATGGCGAGAGCGTATGGGGCGGTCCCCCCGGCTCGCCCGAGGAAGACGGCGACCGCTTTGTCGAAGTCTGGAATCTGGTCTTCATGCAATATGAGCAGGTCGACAAGCAGACCCGGCTCAATCTGCCCAGGCCTTCCATCGACACCGGCATGGGGCTGGAACGCATCTCGACCGTGCTGCAGGGCGTGCAGAGCAATTTCGAGACCGACCTGTTCCGCCATCTGATCGCCGCGTCCGAAAGCACGTCCGGCGTCAGAAGCGATGGCGACGCGGTGTTCAGCCACCGGATCATCGCCGACCATCTGCGCTCGACTTCGTTCCTGATCGCGGACGGCGTGCTGCCGTCCAACGAAGGGCGCGGCTATGTGCTTCGCCGCATCATGCGCCGCGGCATGCGGCATGCGCATCTGTTGGGCACCAAAGACCCGTTGATGCACCGGCTGGTGCCGATCCTGGTGGCGGAGATGGGCGCGGCCTATCCCGAGCTGAAGCGGGCCGAAGCCCTGATCGCCGAGACCCTGAAGCTGGAGGAAATCCGCTTCCGCGAAACCCTGGCGCGCGGATTGAAGCTGCTGGATGAAGCCACGCTTGGCATGAAGGACGGCGACCGCTTGACCGGCGATGTCGCGTTCAAGCTCTATGATACTTACGGCTTCCCGCTGGACCTGACGCAGGAATCCTTGCGCGCGCGGGGCATCGCGGTGGACCAGGACGGCTTCACTTTCGCGATGGAAAAGCAGCGTGCCGAAGCCCGCGCCAGCTGGGCCGGATCGGGCGAAGCGGCGAACGACGCGCAATGGTTCGCCGTCTTCGACGAAGTCGGGCGCACGGAATTCTTGGGTTACGACACCGAAGAGGCGGAAGGCCAGATCCTGGCCATCCTCAAGGACGGCAAGCGCGTGGAAAGCGCCAAGGCCGGCGAGACGGTGCAGATTCTCGCCAACCAGACGCCCTTCTACGCGGAATCCGGCGGCCAGGCGGGCGATACCGGCCTGATGCTGTCGCCCAAGGCGGAAGGCAAGGTTGTCGATACCTTGAAGAAGCTGGGCTCCATGCATGTGCATGTGGTGGAAGTGGCGCGCGGCGCCTTGGCGGTGGGCGATGGCGTCGACCTGAAAGTGGACCGCGAGCGGCGCAGAGCCACCCGCGCCAACCATTCCGCCACCCATCTTCTGCATGCCGCGCTGAAGCGGGTGCTTGGCGGTCATGTCAGCCAGAAGGGCTCGCTGGTGACGGCGGAGCGCTTGCGCTTCGATTTCTCCCATCCCAAGCCCGTGACGCCGGAAGAACTGGAGCGCATCGAAGCCCAGGTGAACGAAGTGATCCGGCAGAATTCGGACACCTCGACCCGGCTGATGCCGACCGATCAGGCCATCGCGGCGGGCGCCGAAGCCCTGTTCGGCGAAAAATACGGCGACGAGGTGCGCGTCCTCACCATGGGCGAGGACCTGGAAAAGCCGAAAGCCTATTCGGTGGAATTGTGCGGCGGCACCCATGTGCGCCGCTTGGGCGATATCGGCATCTTCACCATCCTGTCGGAAAGCGCGGTGGCGGCGGGCGTCAGGCGCATCGAGGCGCTGACCAGCGAAGGCGCGCGCCGCTATCTCTCGCACCAGGCCGAACTGGCGCGCGAAGCCGCCGCGGCGCTCAAGACCAATGCCGGCGATCTGCCCGGGCGTGTCGCCGCGCTGTCCGAGGAACGCCGCCGGCTGGAGCGCGAACTGGCCGACGCCAAGAAGGCGCTGGCGCTGGCCGGTCCCGCCAAATCGGGCGGCGACGACGGCATGAAGACCATCGCGGGCATCAAGACGGTGCTGCGCAGCGTGGAAGGCGTGGCGCCGAAAGACCTCAAGGGCCTGGCTGACGATGCCAAGGCCAAGCTCGGCTCGGGCGTGGTGGCGTTCGCCGCCGCGGCCGACGGCAAGGTTTCGCTGGTGGTGGGCGTGACCGACGATCTGACGGCGCGCGTCAGCGCGGTCGATCTGGTGCGGCTGGGCGCGGAAGCCTTGGGCGGCAAAGGCGGCGGCGGGCGGCCCGACATGGCCCAGGCCGGCGGCCCCGACACGGGAAATGCCGGAGCCGCCTTGGCTGCGATCGAAAAGCGCTTGAGCGAGTTGACGCCGGCCTAGCTTTTCTTGACGAACGAAGTGAGCCTGGAAAAGCTGGCCCCGCTTCGAGCGAAGCGAGGACGGCGCCTTTCGCAGGCTCAGAATTTTCTCGCGCGCTATCCTCACCCTTCGACAGGCTCAGGGTGAGGACCGATTACTTTAGCCTACCGCAAAGACGCAGATCTTGTTGCCGGTAGGATCGCGCAGATATGCGCCATAGAAGCCGGAGGTCGCTTCCGGCGGGCGGTATCCCGGCGCGCCTTCATCCGTGCCGCCATTGGCCATGCCGCCGGCATGGGCCGCTTTCACCGCTTCGGGGTTTGGCGCGAGATAGGAAATCATGATGCCGTTGCCGCCGCGCGCTTCCTTGCCGTCATGCGGCTTGCACAGCATGGTGTGGCAGCCGGTGAAGCCCTTGTCCGGCCCCGGCACGCCATAGCCGGTCCAGCCGCCTTCGGAAAATTTGCGCTCGTCGCCCAGCGCCTGAAACACCGCGTCATAGAATTTCACCGACGCGTCGCTGTCCTTGGCGCCGATGGTGACATAGCCGATCTTGGTCATGCGTTTCCCCGTTTGAAATGGCGGGCAGCTTCTCCCGGCCAAAAGAACAAAGCAAGAACTATTTGGCGGTCAGGCGATGATGTCGGGCAGCAGCGAATTGTTGATCTCGGTGATCTCGTCCTTCAGCTGCAGCTTGCGCTTCTTCAGGCGCGACAGTGCGAGCTGGTCGCCCCCGCCCGTCACCGCCAGGGCCTCGATGGCGGCATCGAGATCGCGGTGTTCCTGAATCAACGCCGCCAGCTTGGCGCGCGCCGCCACTTCGTCGGGGCGGGTGACATGGCCGCTCATGGGCGCTTGCCCCGTTTGGGCCTGGGCACATCTTCGCCCCAGCGTTTCATCGGCCATTCCCATCCCAGAAGATCCAGCGCCTTGCCCACCATCTGATCGACCAGATCGGACAAGGTTTTCGGCTCGGCATAGAAAGCCGGTACCGGCGGCAGAATGATGGCGCCCATCTCAGTCAATTGCGTCATGGTGCGCAGATGGCCCAGATGCAGCGGCGTTTCGCGCACCATCAGGATCAGCGGGCGTCGCTCCTTCAGCATGACGTCGGCGGCGCGGGTGAGAAGATTGCCGGTCGCGCCGGTTGCGATCTCGCTCATGCTGCGCACCGAGCAAGGCGCGACGATCATGCCCGCGGTACGGAAGCTGCCGCTGGAAATCGGAGCGGCGATATCGTCGACGGCATGAACGTGATCGGCTTTGGCTTCGACCTGCTTGGGCGACAGATCGGTCTCATACGCAATGGTCATGCGGGCCGGTTTGGTCATCACCAGATGCGACTCGATTCGCAGGTCGCGCAAGGCTTCCAGAAGCCGGACGCCATAGGCCACGCCCGAGGCGCCTGACAGCCCGACCACCAGTTTTTCCGGCATATCCTTGGAGTTTTGCGCCCGTCCCATGGCCTTCGTTTACATCCGCCGCGCTTTGGCCGGAAGAGGTTGGTTCCAAAACTTTTGCGCGTGACAGGTCTTGGGCTTGGTGCTTTACTTTTGAGGCCTAAGCCGACGAGGTAGAGGATGGAATTGGAAGGGCAGATCGAGACTCTCTCTGTTCAACACCGTAAACTGGAAGAAATTATCGCCTCCGAAATGCGACATCCCGATTGGGACGAGGCCAGGGTCGCAGCCCTCAAAAAACAAAAACTCCGAATTAAGGATGAATTGGAGCGGCTGAGAGCCCTCCACTAAGCTTCGCGCTTCCGCCCTCGGGCGATGGCGCGCACGAACAGCGCCAAAGCACCGAACTCGCAGATCGCGGCCGCGAAGAAAGACGCGCCCGGAAAATGAACCGGCGCGCTCGGGCCGGTGAACCAGGCGAAGAGCGTGGGCATGGCCCACATCGCGATCACCGATGTCAGGTTGGTGATGCTGGAGCTGGCGCCCTGCAACTCGCCCTGTTCGGTGGGCGGCACGCTGTGGGACATGATGGCGCTGAGCGCGGGGCCCCCCACGCCGCCCAGGGTGAAAGGGATCATCCAGGCGTAGAACATCCAGGCCTTGGCCGAGAAGGCATAGCCGGCATAAGCAATCGCGCTGGCGACAAAGCCCAGATAGACCGCGCCGCTCTCGCCCAGGCGCGGCACGACAAGCCGGGGCAGCACGGCATAGGAAACAGCGCTCAACGCGCCGATCGCCACCAGCGACCAGGCGACGTCGCCCGGCCCCCAGCCGAATTTCAGCATGGTGTAATAGGTCCAGGTCGAGGGCAGGGAATCGTGCGCGAACTGCACCAGCACCAGGACGGACAAGAGCATCGCCAGATGGGGAAAGCGCGCCAGCGCCTTGAGCGAACCCAGCGGATTGGCGCGCCATATTTCGAACTTTCGGCGCCGTTCGGGGGGCAGGGATTCGTGCAGCACCAGAAGGCCGAACAGCGCATTGGCGAAGGAAAGGCCGGCGGCGACGAAGAAAGGCGCGCGCAGGCCGAAATGTTCGCCGACGAAGCCGCCCAGGGCCGGTCCCAGCACGAAACCCACGCCGAACGCCGCGCCCACCAGTCCGAAATTGGCGGCGCGTTTTTCCGGCGGCGAGATGTCGGCGATATAGGCGTTGGCCGTGGGATAGGCCGCGCCCGCGATTCCCGACAGGATGCGGCCCACGAACAGAAGCGCGATGGTCGGCGCAAACCCGGTGATCAGATAATCCACCCCCAGCATGGCGAGAGATGAGATCAGCACCGGGCGCCGGCCGAACCGGTCCGAGAGATTGCCGATCAGGGGCGCGAACAGGAACTGCATCGCCGCATAGGAAAAGAACAGCCAGCCGCCCCAGCGTGCCGCGCCCGAGAGATTCTGATGGGTGAGTTCCGCGATCAGGCCCGGCGACACCGGAATGATGATGCCAAGCCCGACCGTGTCGATCAGCATGGTGAAAAAGATGAAGGCCAGGGCGAGCCGGCTGGACTTGACCGGCCCGTTCATAAGCGCACGGCGCGCTCGCGCAGGACGAATTTCTGAATCTTGCCGGTGCTGGTCTTGGGCAGTTCGGTGAAGACCAGGAAGCGCGGCGCCTTGAATTTCGCCAGATTCTGGCGGCAGAAGGCGAGAATCTCCTCTTCGGTCACGGCGTCATGGCCGCGCCTTTTCTCGACGAAGGCACAGGGCGTCTCGCCCCATTTGGCATCCGGCTTGGCGACCACGGCGGCGAATTGCACCGCCGGATGGCGGTTCAGGACATTCTCGATCTCGATCGAGGAGATGTTCTCGCCGCCCGAGATGATGATGTCCTTGGAACGGTCCTTGAGCTGGACATAGCCATCGGGATGCAGCACGCCCAGATCGCCGGAATGAAACCAGCCGCTGGCCAGCGCCGCGCGCGTGGCGTCGGGATTCTTGAGATAGCCCTTCATTACGATATTGCCGCGGAACATCACTTCGCCCAGCGTGTCGGGCGGTACGCGTTCCATGGTTTGCGGGTCCATCACGGTCAGGTCTTCCAGCGCGTGATAGCGCACGCCCTGGCGGGCCTGGCGCCTGGCGCGCTCGGCGCCTTTCAGCGCGTCCCAGTCTTCGTGCCATTCATTGACCACGGCCGGGCCATAGACTTCGGTCAGGCCATAGACATGCACGATGTCGAAGCCCGCTTCCGCCATGCCCGCCAGAACCGATTCCGGCGGCGGGGCGGCGGCGACCAGGAAGGTGACGCGCTGATCGAAGCTCTGCCGCTCGTCCTCCGCGGCGTTCAGGATCGTCGACATCACGATGGGCGCGCCGCACAGGTGGGTGACGCCATGCTCGGCGATCGCCTTGTAGATCGCGCCGGCGCGCACCCAGCGCAGGCAGACATGGGTGCCGGCATTGACCGACAAGGTCCAGGGAAAGCACCAGCCATTGCAGTGGAACATGGGCAAGGTCCACAGCAGCACGGGATGGCGGCTCATATTCCCGGCCAGGATATTGCTGTAGCCCATCAGGGCCGCGCCGCGATGATGATAGACCACGCCCTTGGGATCGCCCGTGGTGCCGGAGGTATAATTCAGCGAGATCGCATCCCATTCGTCCGCCGGCCAGCGCCAGGAAAAATCGGCATCGCCCTGCGCGACGAAGGCTTCGTAATCTTCGCCCAGACAGGCGCCGGCTTGCGGGAATTCGGGATCGTCGTAATCGATCACCAGCGGCGGCCGTTTCACCAGCTTCAAGGCTTCGCCGACGGTTGCGGAAAATTCGCGGTCGGTGATGAGGATCTTGGCCTCGCCATGGTCCAGCATATAGGCGATGGACGCGGCATCGAGGCGGGTGTTGATCGCGTTCAGCACGGCGCCCGCCATCGGCACGGCGTAATGGGCCTCCAGCATGGCCGGCGTATTGGCCAAGACCACCGCCACCGTATCGTTCTTGCCGATACCGCTTAAGCTCAGCGCCGAGGCGAGCTTGCGGCAGCGGCGATAGAAGTCCGCGTAAGGGACGCGCCGGTTGCCGTGGATGATCGCGGTCCGGTCCGGGAAGACCGCCGCCGCCCGCTCCAGATGCGAAAGCGGGGTCAGCGGTTGAAAATTGGCCGGGGTGCGGGGCAGTTCGTCATAAGGGCTGCGCGGCTTGGGGCGCGACGGCGCCGGGGAGGAACGCAAGCGCGGCTTGAGGCGGATTGTTCCACCGCGGCCCCCTGGCGCGGCAACGATCTTGCTTGACCGTCGGGGCGATTGGACTACAAACCTTCGACCATCGGACCGGGTGCAAGGCCCCGGCCATTTCTCGCGCGGGGTCCCAAGCACGTGTCCAGGAAGTCCTATCTGTTTACGAGTGAATCCGTATCCGAGGGCCACCCGGACAAGGTCTGCGACAGGATATCCGACGAGATCGTCGATGCCTTCTTCCGCATCGGTCCCGAGCAGGGCTGGGACCCGGCGCATCTGCGCGTCGCCTGCGAGACGCTTGCGACCACGAACCGGGTCGTGATCGCCGGCGAAACCCGCGGGCCTTCGGCGATCACGAGGGACCTCGTCGCGCATACGGCCCGGCTCGCGATCAAGGACATCGGCTATCAGCAGAGCGGCTTCCACTGGGAGACCGCGGCGATCGACGTGCATCTGCATGCCCAGTCGGTCGACATCGCGCAGGGCGTCGATTCGGCCGGCAACAAGGACGAGGGTGCCGGCGACCAGGGCATCATGTTCGGCTATGCCTGCTCGGAGACGCCGGAGCTGATGCCGGCGCCCATCTATTATGCGCACCGCATCCTGAAGCGGCTGTCCGAGGCGCGCCGCACCGGCGAGACGGGCGCCCTCGGTCCCGATGCGAAGAGCCAGGTCACCGTCCGCTACGAGGACGGCAAGCCGGTCGAGGTGACGCAGATCGTCCTGTCGACGCAGCATCTCGACGAGAGCCTGTCCTCGCACGACGTGCGCTCCATCGTGGAGCCCTATATCCGCGAGGCGCTGCCGGACGGCTGGATCACGCCGGCGACGATCTGGCACGTCAATCCCACCGGCAAGTTCGTCATCGGCGGACCCGACGGCGATGCCGGCCTGACGGGCCGCAAGATCATCGTCGACACCTATGGCGGCGCGGCGCCGCATGGCGGCGGCGCCTTCTCCGGCAAGGATCCGACCAAGGTCGACCGCTCGGCCGCCTATGCCGCC
>JAFKFF010000453.1 GCA_017307315.1 Alphaproteobacteria bacterium | reverse complement strand
CCGAGTAGCGACCAGGCACCATGGCGCCTTCCGGCGTCTTGTGTGAATTGGTACGCGATGTCGTAAAGCCGAAGGCGCCCGCCTTCAGCCCCATGCGCACATGATCGCGCATCGCCTCGATATCCTCGGCGGTGGCCGCCTCGCGACGGATGGCGCGCTCGCCCATGACGAACACGCGCAGCGGATGGTGCGGGATCTGCGTGGCGACGTCGATCCGGAATGGGCTCTGGCAACGCTGCATAAGGCCATACGCGGGGCGCCGGGGAGCCGGTATTTCGATCGGTGCGAGCGCAAGACCCGCTGCAGCACCGTCTTTTACGCGGGAATGCATGTCGATGTTACGCCGACGGTGCGTCTGCAGCACCTCTCCGAGAAAACGGGCCTTATCTTCCATTCCAAGCCTGAAGACCCCAGCGTGCCGCGGCAGCGGTTGTATGCCAACCCGTTTGGTTTCGCCGAATGGTCCAAGCGAAATACGCCCACGAACGAGGATTTCGGCGCCTTCTTCGAGAGCCTTTCTCTCGACCAGGACCGTGCCCGGGCACGAATGATGGCTTTGGACAAGGCGATCGCCACGCCCGTTCCCGAACATGCGCCGGCCTATCGCAAGTCCTTGGCCGTGATCGCGCTGCAATTGATCAAGCGTTGGCGCAACCTTGCCTATGACCGCCGCCATCCGGACATGCGGCTGCCCCCGTCGGTTCTGCTGGCCTTCTACGTCGCCAGCAATGCCAACAGGACCACGTCCTTGGCTGCCGAATTGAACCACCAGGTTGACCGGCTCATCGCGACCTTCGACAACGCCCAGCGTCAAGGCCGGCTCGTCTATGCCCAAAACCCGGAATGTTCGCTGGACGTCTTTACCGACCGCTGGCCGGGCGAACTTACCGACCAAAAGGTATTCCTCGATGAATTGCGGCTTTTCGCGAAGAAGCTGCAGCGCTTGGAGACGAGCGATCTGGAGGAAATGCAGATGATCCTCAAGGATCTCTTCGGCGAAAAGCCCGCGCAGACCGCGGTGCGCAAATACGCGGAGGGTGTGGCCAACGATGCCGGGAACGCCGGAGCCCGCTACCTCAGCGGACGGGCTGCGATCCGCGCCGGGCTGGCCGGCGTAGCGGCCGCGCCGTCCATTGCGCGGGCTTCCACGCCGGGCGTGGTGCGCACCGCCCCCAGCCACCGTTTCTTCGGGGACGATGTCTGATGGGCTGGTTGACGGTCCGCGAGCAGCACCGGGCGATTTTGGAAGACTTTTCCGAATTTCGTTTGGTGGCGGACTGCGATTGGTTCGGTATCTGGGAGGGTGTCGTGCAGCCGATCGCCAAGCCCTACCGGATCCGCATCATCTACTATCGCTACCACCTGTTCGACGACTGGGAATGGCAGGCACCTTTTGTCCAAGTCCACG
>JAFKFF010000452.1 GCA_017307315.1 Alphaproteobacteria bacterium | reverse complement strand
GCTGGCTCGCTTTCTGTGCCGCGCGCCGCGCCGCCCGATAGGGTTCGGAAAAGGGCTGGGGCCGGTTTTCGGGATCGCAGCGCACCGACACGACGATGGCGCGCTGCTCGCCCGGCTTCAACGCGAGGTCGTAAAGCGCGTGACTGTCGCTCAACTTGTCCGGCATGGGATCGAAGCGGATCTCGGTGCGCCGCTCGATCCCGTCCAATCCCTGATAGCGGAAAATGAGCGCGTCGGCGTCCTGTGTGGCCGTCATGGCGCCCCGCCGGGCCCGGTGCATGCCGCGAATCTCGAACAGGTCGCGGAAATCGGCCTCGAAATGGAAGGTCAGCCAGCAGCGCTGCGGCGCGCTGTCGAAATTGTGCAGCGCGAATCTTTCATGGCACGTCGCTTCCCAGAGGAATTTCGAGCGCCGCACATGCAGGATCTCGCGCGGCAGGACGATCTTGCCATTCTCATAGATGTCGGGATTGGAAAGATCGACGGTGAGAACGACATTGTCGTTTTCCACCGCCGAGGACAGGAGCAAAGGACGCTGCCCGTCGATCAGAAATTCCAGGCGCGAAAGATGCCGCGTGTCGCGATGGAACAATCCGCCCGGCGTCGCTCCCGGCTCGATCACATCGCCCAGGGCATCGAACAGGCCAAAGGTGTCGCCGCTCTTCAAGGTGCGCGGCCAGCGTTCCTGAATGGACTCCGTCGCCTGGATGTAGAAACTGGATGTCTCGTCCGGCGATGGCGGGAGGGGCTTGGCCTCCATGGATGCACTTCCAAATCAACCCGCCGCGTGAATTCAGGCGGCCTGCACGATGCCCGTTGGCGTCCCCTGCACGGCCAGAAGCCGCCGGTAGATGGCGCAATATTCCCGTCCCATCGCGGCGGCGCTGAAACGTTCTTCGAAACGCGAACGGATGGACGGGCGGAACAATTCGCCCAGCCTGGAGAGCGCGACAACCGCGTCCTCGATCGTGTCGACGACAAAGCCGGTCAAGCCGTCTTCCAGCACTTCGGGCACCGCGCCCTGCCGGAACGCCACGACCGGCGTGCCGCAGGCCATGGCCTCGATCATCACCAGGCCGAAGGGTTCGGGCCAGCGTATCGGAAAGAGCAGCGCCCGGGCGTCGGCGAGGAATTCCTGCTTCTGGCCGTCATCGATCTCGCCCACGAACTCGACATGGGGACTGCGGGCCAGGACGGGACCCACCGCCTGCTCGAAATAATCGCGGTCCACCGGATCGACCTTCGCCGCCATGCGCAGCCGCATACCGGCGCGCCGCGCGATCTCGATCGCATCCAAAGGTCCCTTTTCCGGGCAGATGCGGCCCAGGAAGGCGAGATATCCGCCCGCGCCTGCGCCTTCCCGGAACAGGTTATGCGGCAGGCCGTGATAGACGGTGCCCATCCAGTTGAC
>JAFKFF010000451.1 GCA_017307315.1 Alphaproteobacteria bacterium | reverse complement strand
CCAGCGGGCTGGTGAAAGGCGCGACGTCGCCGCCCAGCATGGCGATTTCCTTCACCAGCCGCGAGGCGATGGCCTGGTGGCGCGGATCGGCCATCAGGAACACCGTCTCGATTTCGGTGTTGAGACGCTGGTTCATCGCCACCATCTGGAATTCATATTCGAAGTCCGAGACCGCGCGCAGGCCCCGGATGATCACCGAGGCGCCAACCTGTTCGGCGAATTTGACCAGGAGCATGTCGAAGGCCTGCACTTCGATGGTGGCGCGACCTTTGGCCAGCGGTGCCGCCTCGCGTTCCAGCATCGCCTTGCGCTCTTCGAGAGAAAAGAGCGGAGCCTTGGAGGCATTGGTGGCGACGCCGATCACCAGATGATCGACCAGCTTGACCGCGCGCTTGATGATATCCAGGTGCCCAAGGGTCACCGGATCGAAGGTGCCGGGATAAAGCCCGACGCGCGCTTTGGTGCTCATGCCTCGCCGCCGCCGACATCGGCGATGCGTTCTACGGACACGCAGCGCTCTCCCTCGTCCAGGCGGAACACGGTCACACCCTGTGCCGCCCGCCCCTGAATGGAGATGCCGCTCACCGCCACCCGGATGGTCTGGCCGCGGTCGGAAATCAGCATCAGATCGTCGCTATCCTCGACCGGGAAGGCGGCGATCACCGCCTCGTTCTTCTTGCCCATCCCGATCGCAACGATGCCCGAGCCGCCGCGGCCGGTGACGCGATATTCGTAGGAACTGCTGCGCTTGCCGTAACCGCTGGCGGAAATGCTCAGCACGAATTGCTCGCGCGCGCCCAAGGCGGCATAGCGTTCCGCCGAAAGGGTGGCCTCCTCGACGCCCTCCTCCGCGTCCGGTGCCTCCTCGATCGCGCTCTGGTCTTCGCCGGCGGCCCGGCGGGCGGCATTGGCCTGCTTCAGATAGGCGCGCGCCTCGGCGCTGGTCGCATCCGAATGGTAGAGCAGGGACAGGCTCACCACTTCGTCGTCGGCGCCCAGCTTGATGCCGCGCACGCCGGTGGAATCGCGCCCCTTGAAGACGCGTACGTCCGAAACGGGGAAGCGGATGCACTTGCCGGCCTTGGTGGTCAGCAGGAAATCATCCTGTTCGGTGCAGGTGGCGACGCCCACGATGCCGTCGCCCGCTTCCAGTTTCATGGCGATCTTGCCGGACTTGTTGACCTGCACGAAATCGGACAGGGCGTTGCGCCGCACATCGCCGGACTTGGTGGCGAAGACGACATTCAGTTTCTCCCACTCCGCCTCATTTTCCGGCAAAGCCAGGATGGCGGTGATGCGCTCGCCTTCCGACAAAGGCAGCAGATTGACCATTGCCTTGCCCTTGCCGGCGATGCGCGCTTCGGGCAGCCGCCAGACCTTGAGCTTGTAGACCATACCGATGGAAGAGAAGAAC
>JAFKFF010000450.1 GCA_017307315.1 Alphaproteobacteria bacterium | reverse complement strand
CCCGTGCACATGAAGCACAAGCTGAATATGGGCGAAAACGCGGTGCTGGAAGCGGTGGGCGCGTCGGTGACGCGGGCCCGCAATTTCACATCGGACGTGCAATGGTCGGCGGAAGACGCCACCCGCACGGTGCCGGATTTTCTCTGCCGCTGCGTCGAAGTGGCGATCCATTCCGGCGCCACCACCATCAATATTCCCGACACGGTGGGCTACACCACGCCGCAGGAATATTTCGAGATCGTCACCATGCTGCGCAACCGCGTGCCCAATGCGGACAAAGTGACCTTCTCCACCCATTGCCATAACGATCTGGGCCTGGCGGTGGCCAATTCGCTGGCCGGCGTCTTGGCGGGCGCGGGCCAGGTGGAATGCACCATCAACGGCATCGGCGAGCGCGCCGGCAATGCCGCGCTGGAAGAGATCGTGATGGCGCTGAAGGTGCGCAAGGACATCATGCCCTTCGCCACCGCCATCAACACCACCTTGCTGAACAAGGCGTCCAAGCTGGTGTCGAACGTCACCGGCTTTCCCGTCCAGTACAACAAGGCGATCGTGGGCAAGAACGCCTTCAGCCATGAAAGCGGCATCCACCAGGACGGCATGCTCAAGAATGTCGAGACCTACGAGATCATGCGGCCCGAGGATGTGGGGGTGAATTCCACCTCGCTGATGCTGGGCAAGCTGTCGGGGCGGCACGCCTTCCGCGACAAGCTGGAAAGCATGGGCTATCAGCTGGAAGACACCGCCTTCGAGGATGCCTTCCGCCGCTTCAAGGATCTGGCCGACAAGAAGAAGCATGTCTTCGACGAGGACATCGCCGCGCTGGTCGATGACGAGATCATCCGCGGCCAGGATGTTATCGCCGTCAAGGCGCTGAAGATCGAAACCGGCATCGGCGTCAAGCCGCAGGCGGTGATGACCTTGTCGGTGCAGGGCGAGGACAGGACAGTGACGATGAGCGGCGACGGCGCCGTGGATGCGGTCTTCCACGGCATCCGCGAGGCCTATCCGCATGCCGCGACGTTGCAGCTGTTCCAGATCAATGCCGTGACCGAGGGCACCGATGCCCAGGCCACGGTCAGCGTCAGGCTGGAAGAGAATGGACGCACGGTCACGGGCAAGGCTTCCGACACCGATACGCTGGTGGCGGCGGCTTTCGCCTATGTGAACGCGCTGAACAAATTGTTGGTGAAACGCGAGAAGCAGGCGCCGGAAGCATTGACCGTCGCGCGATGAGAAAAGGGGGCCTCCGGCGCCAGGCGCCGGAGGCTTCATCGCCGACGATCGTCCCAGGGGGCATGTGTCGCTCAAGTCAGGAACGGGCAGGTAATTGATGTTCGGCAGTCTTCTTGGGGCTCTTTCGGGCGACATGCCCATCGACCTTGGGACGGCGAACACGCTTGTCTATGTGAAGGGA
>JAFKFF010000449.1 GCA_017307315.1 Alphaproteobacteria bacterium | reverse complement strand
ACGGTGCCCTTGATGCAGACGCTGAGCGAGAAGACCGGGAAGCCGAGTTCGCGCAGTTGCAGCGAGTCGCGCACACCGCTGTCCGTCACGAGGCCCCCGATGCCTTTGGCAAGGCCGAAACAACAAAATGAAGTTGGCGCACAAGAAACTCTAAATGGCACTCATACAAAAATTGTCCTTTCCCGTACGGGGCGATCATCGGGGCCTGTTGGTGCCAATTGAATCCAACCAAATATTACCCTTTGAGATTCGCCGTATTTATTACATGTTCAAAACCAGCGCGGGTGTCCGCCGCGGCCTCCACGCGCATCACAAGCTCCACCAAGCAGCTGTTTGCGTTCGAGGGAGCTGCAAGTTCCTGTTGGACGACGGCAGCGAGCAGGCGACCATCCAATTGAACGATCCAGCGGAAGCACTTTTGATCGAGCCAATGGTTTGGCATGAAATGTTTGACTTTTCCGACGATGCCTTACTACTCGTCCTGGCGAACGATCATTATGATGAACATGATTATATCAGGGCGCGTACAGAATTCGATCGACTCACAAAACCTTAGTTCAATTATTTCCGATCGAATTCTTAACCCTCGCAGGATTTCCCATCACGAGAGTGCCCGCTGGCACATCTCGCGTCACGACAGCGCCTGCCGCAACAAAAGCGCCCTCGCCGATCGTAATTCCTGGCAGCAAGGTCGCATTAGCGCCAATCGAAGCGCCACGCCGCACAACGGTACGTAGAAAAGCGGCAGGACGGCGACCGGACCGGGGCGACGGATCATTCGTAAAGGTCGCATTCGGCCCGACAAATACGTCATCCTCCAGCACTACGCCGTCAAAAAGAGAAACGCCATTCTTTATGGTGACATTGTTTCCCAGCACAACATCATTTTCAATGAAACATCCCGCGCAAATGTTGCAATCAGCCCCGATCTTCGCCTTCGGCAATATGACGACATTCTGCCATATGCGCGTGCCATCACCTATACGGGTCGTCTGCACGTCAGCTGACGGATGAATGGTAGGCGCCATATTTTTACGTTTCATTGTTCGAGAGAAAAATAATTCGCTTCGACGGGACCATATCAATTCTCACAGGCGTCACGCACTCGAGACAATTCCATCAATCTGTTTTTGCCGGCAATGGTATTCTTCCACGAATGATTTAACCGCACCTTTCGCAATGGCGGCATGAAGCCCCCCCATCAAATCCCGGTAGAAGGTCAGATTATGCCAGGTCAGCAGCATCGCTGCGATGATCTCGCCGGCTTTGACTACATGGTGCAGGTAGGCCCGGCTGAACTGGCGGCAGGCGGGACAGCCGCACTCCGGATCGAGCGGCGCGCGCGCAGCACCGCGCCGACGATATCGTCAGGCTTTCCAACCCCCATAAGGTAACGAGGCCGGTCCGTGGGCAGATGGGGCAGCGTCGCATCAAGGGTATCGAACATCGCCGTCTGCCCCTCGCCCACCGCCAGGCCGCCAATGGCGTATCCGTCAAAGCCAATGTCCTGCAGCGCTTCGGCAGAACGTGCCCGCAAAGGCGCAAACACGCCCCCCTGCACGATGCCGAAACAAGCCCGGCCCGGCTGCTCGCCGAACGCCTCTTTGGATCGCTTCGCCCACCGCATCGAGAGCGCGAGCGATTTTTCTATTTCTGCTTCGCTGGCGCCGAAAGCCGGGCATTCGTCCAGCACCATCTGGATATCGGATCCCAGCAACCGCTGGATCTCCATCGCCCGTTCCGGGGAGAGGAACTCCGCATGTCCGTCGATATGCGACTGAAAGCGCACCCCCTCTTCGGTAATCTTGCGCAAGGACGAAAGCGACATCACTTGAAAGCCGCCGGAATCCGTGAGGATCGGGCGCTCCCAATCCATGAACTTGTGCAGGCCGCCCAGCCGCGCGACCCGCTCCGCGCCGGGCCGCAGCATCAAGTGATAGGTATTTCCCAACAGGACATCAGCGCCGGTCTCACGCACGCTCTGGGGCAGCATCGCCTTGACGGTCCCGGCCGTGCCCACAGGCATGAAGGCGGGCGTGCGGATTTCACCGCGCGGGGTGTGCAAGATGCCGGTCCGGGCTGCACCGTCCGTCGCCTTGCGCTCAAAACGAATATCGCTCATCGCGGCCGCAATAGCAGACAGGCATCGCCATAGGAATAGAAGCGATAGCCGCCCGCGATCGCCTCCCTATAGGCGCGCTGCATGATCTCAGTCCCCATGAAGGCGCAGACCAGCATGAACAGGGTCGAGCGAGGGAGATGGAAATTGGTCACCAGCACATCGACCACTTTGAAGCGGTATCCCGGCGTGATGAAGATATCGGTGTCGTCTGAATAAGGATGGATTTTACCCGCC
>JAFKFF010000314.1 GCA_017307315.1 Alphaproteobacteria bacterium | reverse complement strand
CGCCGCGCACCCGCCCGACTTGCCGCCGGTGCGCCGTTCCAGCACCGCGCCGCCGAAAATCTTCTCGATGTCCTGCAGCAACAGCCAGGCGCGGCGATAGCTGAGCTTCATCTTGGACGCGGCGGAGCGGATGGAACCGGTTTCCTCGATCAGCTCGAGCAGGCGCACCTTGCCGGGCCCCATATTGCCCGCCTCGCCGATGGGAATGCGCAAAAAAAGCCCCGCCATGCGCCCATCCTCGCGCGGCGCGAAAGAGCGGGCAAGCCTTTTGCGGAACGCTCGCGAACGTGATATCCACATTGTTATCACGCAAAACGGGGTTCTTTCATGCCGAAATTCCTGCGCGCGCTGGCCGCCACGCTTCTTCTGGTGCTGGCGCCGCTGCCGGCTTTCGCCGCCGACGTGACCGTGTTCGGCGCCGCCTCGCTGGCCGACGCGCTGAAAGAGATCGCAGCCACTTACGAAAAGCAGAGCGGCAAGCAGGTGGCGGTGTCGCTGGCGGCGTCCTCGGCGCTGGCGCGGCAGATCGAAGCATCGGGCGGGGCCGACATCTTCATCTCCGCCGACCTCGACTGGATGGATTATTTGGACGACAAGGGCCTGATCCAGCACGCCACGCGCGCCAATCTTCTAGGCAACAAGCTGGTGCTGGTGGCGGGCAAGGATGTCAGCACCAACATTAATATCGCGCCACATTTCGACCTTTTGGGCGCGCTGAAAGGCGGAAGGCTGGCCATCGCCGATCCGGATTCGGTGCCCGCCGGCAAATATGGCCGCACCGCTTTGACGTCCCTGGGTGTGTGGAACAGCGTCGTCAATCGTCTAGTGAATGCGGAGAATGTGCGCGTGGCGCTGGCATATGTCGCGCGCGGGGAAGCGCCGCTGGGGATTGTCTATGAAACCGATGCGAAGGCCGACAAGAACGTCCGGGTTGCCGGCGTGTTTCCCGAAAACACCCATCCGCCGATTCTTTATCCTGCCGCGCTGGTCAAGGATGCCAAGCCCGAGGCGCGCGCCTTTCTTGCCTATCTGTCATCGCCCGCGGCCCGCGCCGTGTTCGAGAAGAACGGCTTCACTTTCCTTGCGAAGTGACTTTCGGCTAAGAACAGCGCCGTTTTGTATATAGGGACTATTCCCTAATCTCTATCGACTTGCTAGAGATTAGGGAGACGCGCACCGACATTCGAGGGGATTTCATGAAACGCATACTTCTGCTTGGCGCCGCCGCCGCGATTCTGGCGGCCGCCGCGCCATCGGCTTTCGCGGCGGACGAGGATGCCGTGATGAAGCGGCTGGACCAGATGCAGAAGATGATCGAGGCCCAGCAGAAGCAGATCGAGGCGCAGAAGAAAGAGATCGGCAGCCTGAACCGCGCCCTGGGCCGCAAGGGCGCGAGCATCCCCGCGCCGGAGCCGGTCGCCGCGCCCGCACCTGTTCCCGCCGCGCCGCCGCCGGTGGTGGAGACGCGCCTCAAGCAGCAGGACCAGAAGATCGACGACATCGTGGCGAAATTCGCCGCCGAGCAAGATCAGCGCCGTACCGCCATGAAGGAACAGCCCAAGGCCAGCGTCACCAATGGCCGGCTGCAGATCGCCTCCGCCGATGGCCGCTTCAGCGCCGCGCTGCGCCTCACGGCGCAATACGACCAGGGCTATTACATGCAAAGCGCCCGCGCCCGCACCTTGCCGCTGGGCGCCGATCTTTCCAGCGGCGGCAATTTCCGCCGCGCGCAGATCGGCCTGCAAGGCAAGCTGTTCGGCGACTGGTCCTATTACGTGAACATCGATTACGGTTCGGGCGGATCGTCGGGCAGCGAATCCCCCGGCCATATCCAGCAGGCCTATCTGGAATATGACGGGCTGGGGCCCCTGATCTTCCGCGTCGGCGCGCATCCGCCGTCCACGGGGTTGGACGATTCCTATTCCGCCAGCGACCAGCTTTTCCTGGAGCGGTCCGCGCCGGGCGATCTGGCGCGCAACATGGCGGGCGGCGACGGCCGCGATTCCATCGAGATCGTCTATCAGGGCGACCGGCTGTTCGGCAGCCTCGCCTATACCGGCGACAAGGCGCAAGGAACCGGCGCCTTCGACGAACAGCAGGCGGTGGTGGCGCGCGTCACCTATTCGCCCGTCGTCACCTCCGATCTGCGCTGGGTGGTAAGCGCGGCGGGCACCGACGTGTTCAAGCCCACCGATCGCGGCTCCGCATCGAGCGCGGCGCGTCCCTTCTCTTTGTCCAATCCGCCCGAACTGATCGTCGACGACAACAGCACCAAATTCGTTTCGGTGTCGGATGCCGATGTCACCGACGCCTGGAACTGGAATCTGGAAAGCGCCGTCACCTATCAGAATTTCCTCGCCCAGGCCGGCTACTTCAAATACGGCATCGATCAGCGCGGCGTCGCGGCCAATCGCGGCCAGGGCTTCAACGGCTGGTACGCGGAAGGAAGCTGGGTGTTGACCGGCGAAAGCCGCGGCTGGTCCGCCGCCAACGCCGCCTTCACCAATCCCAAGCCGAGGGTCAATTTCACCTCCGAGGGCGGCGCGGGCGCGTGGGAAGTGGCGGCGCGCTACAGCACGCTCGACCTCAACGACAATGCCGGCGCGGTGGGCAGCGCCCTGCCGCCGGGCGGCGTCCGGGGCGGAGAGCAGCGCATCGCCACGCTCGGCCTCAACTGGTATCCCAACCAGGTGCTGAAATTCAGCCTGCAGCTGCAGAACACGCAAGTCAGCCGCATCGGCACCAACACGGTGGTCGTGCCCAACCAGGCCAACGCCGACATCGGCCAGAATTTCAAGACCATCGCGCTTCGGACCCAGATCGCGTTCTAAGACAGGTAAGACATTCCAAAGAAGGGCGGCGTCCGCGCCGCCCTTTTTTCATGGCCAGCACAATCTCTCGTCTTGGTTCGCGGCCGATCTGGCATTAAGACGTCCCCGGACCGGGGGCCGCGTGAAGCATCTTCTATCGTTCGGTGCGCTGGTCTTGCTGGCCGCGCCATCCGCTTTCGCCACAGACAGCGGCACAGCATTGCGCCGGCTGGAGCGGATGCAAAAAGCCATCGCGGCACAACAGAGAGAAATCCGCGCCCAGCAGAGCGAGATCGACAGGCTGAACCGCGCGCTGGGCCACACGCCCGCGACACGGCCCGCCGCGATGCCGGCCCCGATCGGGACGCGCCTTCAGCAACAAGACCGCAAGATCGACGCGTTGGTGGCGCAATTCGCCGCCGAACGCGACGCCATGCATCCGGCAATGCCAGAACGCGCCCATGCCGACATCCCCAACGGCCGGCTGACGATGACATCCGCCGACGGACGCTTCAGCGCCGCCCTGCGCATGACGGTGCAATATGACATGGGCTATTACATGCAGCCTGCCTATGCGCGCCGGCTGCCGCTGGGCCCCGATCTTTCCAGCGGCGGCAATTTCCGCCGCGCCCAGATCGGGTTGCAAGGCACCTTGTTCGGCGATTGGTCTTATGCCGTGCGATACGATTTCGGCTCCGGCGGCTCGAACGGCGCCGAAAGTCCCGGGCATTTGCAGCAGGCTTATCTCCAATATGACGGCCTGGCGCCGTTTGCCTTCCGCATCGGGGCGCATGCGGCTTCGACCGGGATGGACGATACCCATTCTTCCGCCGATCAGTTGCTGCTGGAACGCTCCGCCGTCGCCGATCTGGGACGCAGCATGGCGAGCGGGGCCCGCTACGGCGCCGAACTGGTCTATCTGGGCGAGCGCCTGTTCGCTTCGCTGGCGCTGACCGGCGACAAGGTGCAAGGAACCGGCGCCTTCGACGAGCAGCAGGCGCTTGCCGCGCGCCTGGCTTATTCGGTGGTGGCGGACAGCGACTGGCGCTGGGTGGTGAGCAGCGGCGGCGCGGATGTTTTCAAGATCGCGGATGGCGCAAGCGCATCGCGGCCCTTCGCGCTCAAGAATCTGTCGGAGCTGGTGATAGACGACAATACGCCCGCCTTTGCGTCCTTCTCCGAGGCCGATGCCGCCCGCGCCTGGGACTGGAACATGGAGAGCGCGCTGGCGCGCGACAATCTCATGCTGCAGGCCGGCTATTATCGCTTCGGCATCGATCCCGGTGGGGCGGGCCACGCCCGGCGCTTCCATGGTTGGTATGCGGAAGGCAGCTGGGTCATGAGCGGCGAGCGGCGCGGCTGGTCGACCGCCAACGCCGCCTTCACCAACCCCAGGCCGCAGGCCGATTTCGGCGACGGCGGCGGCTGGGGCGCCTGGGAATTGGCGGGGCGCTATTCGACGCTCGACCTCAACGACCATGAAGGCGTGGCGGGAAGTCCCATGCCGTCCGGCGGGGCGCGCGGCGGCGAACAGCGCATCGCCGCCATGGGCCTCAACTGGTATCCCAATGCGGCGCTGAAATTCATGCTGCAGCTTCAGAAGGTGCAGATCAGCCGGATCGGGACCAACAGCGTGACCGTTCCCGCCATCGCCGATGCCGATCTGGGGCAGAATTTCGGCACCATCGCGCTTCGTTCGCAGGTCGCCTTCTGAGCGGCTTCCCCTTTTCCGGATGGCGCTCTAGCATCCCGGCGGATCGCGAACAGGGGACCGGCATGCGCCTTTCCGCACTTCTGATCGGCACTATGGCGCTTGGCTTCGGGCCCGCCCTCGCCCAAGACGCGCCCAAGCCCGATCCGTCCCACATCACCTTCACTCTGCCCAAAGACATCCAATGGAAGCGGGGCGAAGGCATGGACCAGGCGGTGATCTTCGGCGATCCCGGCAAGCCGGGACTCTATGGCCTTCTGATCCGCTGGAAGGCGGGACATTTCAGCCGGCCGCATTTCCATAACACCGACCGCTATGTCCATGTCATTTCCGGAACCTGGTGGGTGAGTTCGTCCGACGTCTACGATCCCGCCAAGACCTATCCCATGCCGGCGGGCAGCGTCGTCACCGACCTGGCGAACCAGGTGCATTATGATGGCGCCAAGGACACCGATGCCCTATTGGAGCTGGTGGGGATGGGCCCGGTGAAAACCACGCCGGCCGAAAAGAAATAAGCGAAGGGGCCTCATGCAGGGACTGCAAGCCGATCCCGTCACGGTGACGGTGTTCCTGCTGTTGTTCGTGGGCGTGGCGGGCATGGGGTTGGTGGCCTCGCGCTGGCGCAAGACCGATCTGTCGCAGCTGACCGAATGGGGCTTGGGCGGGCGCCGCTTCGGCACCCTGATCACCTGGTTTCTGCTCGGCGGCGACCTTTATACCGCCTACACCTTCATCGCCGTGCCCGCCCTGATGTTCGGCGCGGGCGCGACCGGCTATTTCGCCACGCCCTATGGCATGCTGGCCTATCCGCTCCTGTTCGTCGGCTTCGCGCGGCTGTGGTCGGTGGCGCATCGCCATGGCTATGTCACGGCAGCGGATTTCGTGCGCGGCCGCTTCGGCTCGCGGAGCCTGGCGCTGGCGGTCGCGCTGACCGGCATCGCCGCCACCATTCCCTATATCGCGCTGCAATTGCTGGGGCTGCAGGTGGTGATCGCATCCTTGGGGATTCAGAATTTGCCCGGCCTGTCGGCGATCCCCAACCTGCCGCTTCTGATCGCTTTCGTGTTCCTGGCCTTCTACACCTACTCCAGCGGACTGCGCGGCACCGCGGTGATCGCCATCGCCAAGGACATCATGATCTATGCCACGGTGCTGGCGGCGATCATCATCATCCCCATCGAGCTGGGCGGCTATGGCAAGGTCTTCGCCAGCGTCGATCCCAAGCTTTTGCTTCTGGGCCATGGCACGGCGGACAATCTGGGACCCGGCTTCGCCTATTCCTCGCTGGCGCTGGGATCGGTGCTGGCCCTGTTTCTCTACCCGCATGCCACCACCGGCATGCTGTCGTCGGCCAGCCGCAGAGTGGTGGAACGCAATTCCATGATCCTGCCGATCTATTCCTTCGCCCTGGCCCTGATCGCGCTTCTGGGCTTCATGGCACTGGCGGCGGGGGTCAAGGCGATGCCCGAATTCGCCGCCGGCTTCGAGCGCTTCGGCAACAATTTCGCCGTGCCCGCGCTGTTCCTCAACATGTTCCCGGACTGGTTCGCCGGCATCGCCTTCGCCGCCATCGGCGTGGGCGCGCTGGTGCCCGCCGCGATCATGTCGATCGCCTGCGGCAATCTTTTCACCCGCAATATCTACCGCGACTTCATCGCGCCCGACTGCACGCCGCAGGCCGAAGCCCGGGTCGCCAAGATCGTCGCCTTCGTCGCCAAGCTGGGGGCGCTGTTCTTCGTGCTGGCGCTGAGAAGCTCCTACGCCATCGAGCTGCAGCTTCTGGGCGGCATCTGGATCTGCCAGACGGTGCCGGCGGTGCTGGTGGCGCTGTTCACCCGCGCCATGCACCCGATGGCGCTGCTGATCGGCTGGGCCTGCGGCATCGCCGCCGGCACCGCGATGGCCTGGAGCCTGGAGCTGAAAAGCTCGATCTATGTGCTGCACATTTTCGGCGTAGCGGTGCCCTGCTATGCCGCCTTGAGCGCCCTGGCGCTGAATCTGGCGGTGGGCGTGGTGCTGAGCCTGATCTTCAACGCGTTATCGAAAACCAAGCGCGCGGATGAGACAGCTGCTGTAGATTACGTCTAGAGTGTGTTCACCGATTTAACTGACAGCTCTGGGAAGGGACAGCTTTGCTCGCATGCTGCTGAGGAAGCCATGCTGGCCATGAGTTCATGGCGGCCACTCACTTGGCGCAAGCTGGTGCTCAGTGCGGTCGCGGCAGCATTCGTCTTGTTTTTGTTCTGGCCGGATTTTCATGCCGTTGCACAGGGTAAAATCCCGTTTGGAAAGATATTACGCCTCGGCATTCTTGTTTTCTTGGGCGTAGGGGCGGTTAGATGGCACCTGAATTATATGACTGTCGCGAAAGAAGCGCCCGAGCTTGTTATTAACGTCCGCGATAAAAGATCGATATCGATTGGTCTAGGCCTCATCGCCCTGGGATTCATTTCAGCAGTAATCTACCTCCAATCTTCTCCCGCAGCTTTGAGCGGAACAATCACCAACTTCGCAATTTATATTGCTGTGGCACTGGTACCGGGTTCGGTAGGTTTGGGTTTCTTACTTGCTTGGGCAGTGCGCAGACAGCAAGCAATTACAACTTTCCGCGACATTCATAATAGGAAGCAGCCCTAATTTCACGTACTGCCCATCAGGCGATTTACTTTAATCGCGCTTCTGCGCCGCTCGCCCAAGCTGGCGGCGTTCGCCGCTTTCGCAGGTCCACCGGACCTGCTCATGCTTCGCGCCGCGGCTCACAGCACGCGTGACGAACTCAGGGCGCAAAAGACAAGCGTTACCCGAACCGTCCCGTAATATACTGCTCGGTACGCTTGTTGTCGGGCGCGGTGAAGATCTTTTCGGTTGCACCGTATTCCACCAGCTCGCCCAGATACATGAAGGCGGTGTAGTCGGAGGCGCGCGAGGCCTGCTGCATATTGTGGGTGACGATCACGATGGTGTAATCGGCCGACAATTCGTCGATCAGCTCCTCGATCTTGGCGGTGGAGATGGGATCGAGCGCCGAGCAGGGTTCGTCCAGCAGGATCACTTCGGGGCGCGTCGCCACGGTGCGGGCGATGCAGAGCCGCTGCTGCTGGCCGCCGGAGAGCGACAGGCCCGAGGCACCCAGCTTGTCCTTCACCTCGCCCCACAGCGCGGCGCGGGTGAGCGCATCCTCGACCCGGCCGTCCATTTCGGAACGCGGCAGTCTTTCGTACAATTTGATGCCGAAAGCGACATTGTCGTAGATCGACATGGGGAACGGCGTCGGCTTCTGAAACACCATGCCGATGCGGGCGCGCAAGAGATTGAGGTCCCGGACCTGAAGGATGTCCTCGCCGTCCAGCGTGATGGTGCCTTCGGCGCGCTGGTTGGGATAAAGCTCGTAGATGCGATTGATCGCGCGCAGAAGCGTGGATTTGCCGCAACCGGAGGGGCCGATGAAAGCCGTCACCTTGCGGTCGTAAAGCGGCAGGGTGATGTTCTTCAGCGACTTCGAAGCGCCATAGAAGAAGCTGAGATCGCGAATGTCGATCTTGGCCTTTTCGCCGTGCAGGCTGTTGCTTGAAGGCGCATAGGTCGCGGCGTCCATGATGGTCAGATCCGTTTCTTTTCGAGCAGGCGGGCGATGATGGAAAGGGTCAGCACCGTGGCGGTCACCAGAAGCGCGCCCGCCCAGGCGAGCTTGTGCCAATCGTCGAACGGCGACATGGCGTACTGGAAGATCACCGCCGGCAGCGAGGCCATCGGCGCGTTGAAGTCGGTGGTGAGGAACTGGTTGTTCAGCGAGGTGAAGAGCAGGGGCGCGGTCTCGCCCGAGATGCGGGCGACGGCCAGAAGAACGCCGGTGATGATGCCCGCCTGCGCCGCCTTCCAGGTGACGCTGCGGATCACGAAGCTCATCGGCGCGCCCAGGGCGCTGGCGGCTTCGCGCAATCCGCTGGGGACCAGCACCAACATGTTCTCTGTCGTGCGCGCCACCACCGGGATCACGATCACGGTCAGCGACAGGGCGCCCGCCCAGGCCGAGAAATGGCCCATCCGGACCACCACCACTTCATAGATGAAAAGGCCGGTGACGATGGACGGCGCCGACAGCAGAATGTCGTTCACGAAGCGCACCACCAGCGCGAATTTGGTGTGCTTGCCATATTCGGCCAGGTAGGTGCCGGCGAAGTGGCCGATCGGCGTGC
>JAFKFF010000465.1 GCA_017307315.1 Alphaproteobacteria bacterium | reverse complement strand
GGCGATGATCGGGCGCTCGCCCGGTGTCGGCCCCAAGCTGGCGCTGCGCATCGCCACCGAATTGAAGGACAAGGCGCCCGCGATGATGTTGCGGGGAGAGGAGGGCGCGCATGTTCCGGCGGCGGCGCCGCGCGGACCCGCCGCCGATGCGGTGGCGGCGTTGCTCAAGCTGGGCTATTCCGAAGGCCAGGCGGCGGAAGCGGTGGCGCGGGCGTCGGGTGACCTGGGCGAGGACGCCGACACCGGCGCCTTGATCCGCGAAGCCCTGCGCGGCATGGGACGCTAGATGGCCAAGGCTCTCAAAGGCGAAGACGGGCGGATCACCACGCCGGAGCGCACCGACGATGACGGGCTGGAAACTTCGCTGCGGCCCAAGATCCTGGCCGATTTCGTGGGCCAGCAGCAGGCGCGCGAAAACCTGAAAGTCTTCATCGAAGCCGCCAAGGCAAGGGGCGAGGCGCTGGACCATGTGCTGTTTTCCGGCCCACCGGGCCTTGGAAAAACCACCCTGGCGCAGATCGTGGCGCGCGAGCTGGGCGTCAATTTCCGCTCCACCTCCGGGCCGGTGCTGGCCAAGGCGGGCGATCTCGCCACCATTCTCACCAATCTGGAGCCGCGGGACGTTCTCTTCGGAAATTCTTTATCCCGCGATGGAGGATTTCGAACTCGACCTGATGATCGGCGAGGGACCGGCGGCGCGCTCGGTGAAGATTCAGCTGGCGCCCTTCACCCTGGTGGGCGCCACCACGCGCTCGGGCCTCATCACCACGCCCTTGCGCGACCGCTTCGGCATTCCGGTGCGGCTCAATTTCTATACCGGCGAGGAACTGCGCTCGATCGTGGCGCGGGGCGCCCGTCTTCTGGGCTTCGATCTGACCGAAGACGGCGCGCGCGAGATCGCCAACCGGGCGCGCGGCACGCCGCGCATCGCCGGGCGGCTGCTGAAACGGGTGCGCGATTTCGCCATGGTGGGCAAGCATCCCAAGGTCGATGCAACCATCGCCGATGCGGCCCTGACCCGGCTGGAAGTCGATGCGCGCGGGCTGGACGGCTTCGACAAGCGCTATCTCACCTTGATAGCGGAGAATTTCGGCGGCGGGCCGGTCGGGATCGAGACCATCGCCGCCGCGCTGGGCGAAGCGCGCGATGCCATCGAGGAGATCGTCGAGCCTTACCTGATGCAGCAGGGCTTCGTGCAACGCACCCCGCGCGGCCGGCTTCTCACCGGCCAGGCCTATGGGCATCTGGGTTTGGCTGCTCCGCCCCGCGATCCCACCCAGATCGGCCTTTTCTCCGGCGAGGAGGAGGCATGAGCGTTTCGGGTCCGACGATTTCAGGACTGGCGGTTTCAGGATTGGGCCATTTCGACGGCAAGACCCATATCCTGCCGATCCGGGTCTATTACGAGGACACCGATCTCTCCGGCGTGGTCTATCACGCCAATTACCTGCGCTACATGGAGCGGGCGCGCACCGAATTCTTCCGCCTGGCGGGCGTCACCAAGATGGCCGATCTCGACAGCGAAGAGCCCACCGCCTGGGCGATCCGCGAAGTGAGGGCCAGTTATCACCGCCCCGCGCGGGTGGACGACGCGCTCAGCGTCAGGACTCGATTGATCGGCATTTCCGGCGCGCGCATCGAAGCGAGTCAAAAGATTTACGCGCGCGAAACTTTGCTGGTGGACGGACGGATCGAAGCCTGCATCATCACGTTAACGGGAAAGCCGCGGCGGCTGCCCCGGACGTTGCGCGATTTGTTGACACCTTTTCTCGTAGAAACAGATACTTGATACTGATTCGACGGGCCCTCGCCCTACTTCGGCCAATTTTGAATGCGCATGTGCGCCGCGCGAACGCGCGAACAAGGTTGTTCCCATGACTCTCAAGCGCGTCCTTGCTTCTGTAATTTTTGTCATCTTGGCGAGCCTGGCGATGCCGGCGCTGGCGCAGCGCGGGCCCATCGCCGCGCCCACCGGCGAAGCCGCCACCAGCCAGGATCTGGGCGCGCCCCAGGCAGCGCCCACCACCGTGGTCGATGCCAGCGGCCTGGGCGCCATCGGCGGCGCCA
>JAFKFF010000464.1 GCA_017307315.1 Alphaproteobacteria bacterium | reverse complement strand
ATCTTCGTTCTCACCGGACAGGCCGCAGCCACCTTCGCCGGCCCGGGCGTGGTCTTCTCCTTCGCCATCGCGGGATTGGGCTGTCTTTTCGCCGGCCTCTGCTATTCCGAATTCGCCAGCATGATCCCCGTGGCGGGCAGCGCCTATACTTATACCTACGCCACCCTGGGCAAATTCCTGGGCTGGATCATCGGCTGGAATCTGGTGCTGGAATATCTGGCCGCTTCTTCCACCGTGGCGGTGGGCTGGTCCGGCTATTTCAACGATTTCATGTCGCATCTGAGCATGCCGATCCCCGCCATGTTCAACGGCGCGCCCATCGCCATGCACGGCTTCAACGAATTCGTCCTCTCGGGCTCGATCATCAATCTTCCGGCGGTGGCGCTGGTCGCGCTCATCACCACTATCCTGGTGATCGGCGTGACGGCTTCGGCGAACTTCAACAACGCCATGGTGGCGATCAAGCTGACCATCGTGCTGGTGGTGATCTTCGCCTGCTATTCCTATATCGTTCCGGCCAATCACACGCCCTTCGTGCCGCCCAGCCAGGGCGAGATCGGCCATTTCGGCTGGACCGGCGTGTTCCGGGCGACGGGCGTTCTCTTCTTTTCCTATATCGGCTTCGACGCCGTCAGCGTCGCCGCGCAGGAAGCCAAGAATCCGCAGCGCGACATCCCCTTAGGCATGCTGGGCTCGCTGATCATCTGCACCGCCCTCTACATGCTGATGTCCTATGTGCTGACCGGCATCGCGCCCTACCAGACGCTGAATGTCGCCCATCCCGTCAGCAAGGCGGTGGAGGCCCTGCCCGGCACCGCCTGGCTGACGCAGTATGTGAATATCGGCGCGGTGGTGGGCCTGGCCTCGGTGGTATTGGTGCTGCTCCTGGCGCAATCGCGCATCTTCTATGCCATGGGCCGCGACGGGATGATCCCGCAGAGCTTCCATGTCATCCACCCGCGCTTCCGCACGCCCTACAAAAGCTCGATCATCACCGGCATCTTCTCGGCACTGCTGGCGGGCTTCCTGCCGCTGGACATTCTGGGCCAGCTCGTTTCGATCGGGACCCTGGCGGCCTTCGCCATCGTCTGTGTCGGGGTGATGGTGCTGCGCGTGCGCGCGCCTCACGCCAAGCGCCCGTTCCGCACGCCGTTCGTCTGGGTCACCGCGCCGCTGGGCATCTTCATGTGCCTCTTCATGATGGGCTTCCTGCCGCTCGATACCTGGCTCCGGCTGGCGGTGTGGACGGTGATCGGCTTGGTGATCTATTTCGCCTACTCGGTGCATCACGCCAAGCCAAGCAAATATGCGGTGAAGAACCTGGCGCAGGAATAGCGGCGTGAACGAAGCCCCGGCCAACCTGGTTCCGGATCCGGTCCTTGCCCAGGATGTCCAGCTTCATCGCGCGCTGGGGCCGGTCCACCTCACCCTGATCGGGATCGGC
>JAFKFF010000463.1 GCA_017307315.1 Alphaproteobacteria bacterium | reverse complement strand
TGCCCATGCCGGCCACGACGTGGTCGACATGCTCATTGCGCACCATGCCATCCCATTTCACGCTGTCATGATTGAGACGGTTGGCGATCGTGTCGAAGTCCGCTGCACCGGCGGCGGAGGCGGCGGTGCTGGTTGTGAGCGAGGCCGCCAGAGGGCCAAGCGCCAGGACACTGCTGCCGACGCCGGCGTTTCTCAAGAAGGACCTGCGATTGAATCCGCTCTTCATAGTCTGTTCCAAAACTAACCTCCCCATTTTTTGCTGCACATGGAGGGCGATGCGAAGCTGCGATGAACTCTGCGCCGCATCCCCAGAATGGCCGATGAACACTGACTATAGCGTGGTTTTCGCGCCCGCGGAAGGCGCGGTCATCCTTTTGGACGCTTAAATGGACGCGATTTGGATAAAAGTCGGGAAATTGGATTCCTCGGACCATTGCATGTTGCAGCGCACACTGTTGACCGGCCGGTGCTTTCCTTCGCTTATGCGCGCGGTCTATCTGCGAAATCACGACAAATTGCCGGGCCGGGAAAGAGACGCGAAACGCATCTGCAAGAAGGAACAGTGGATCGCATATCTGCAAATGCGGCTGTCGCTCATTCCATGACAGCGCGATGGTCTTTCGGGGGCTTTGGTAACATCGCGCATTTTCCATGCCGGTGATCGTGCCGGTGATTCTGGGGACATGCATCGGCTTTTTGCGGTCCGGCCGGAAGCGTTTAGTCTTTCGGCAAAAAGGGGAGAGATTTTGATGCGCGCCTTTCTCACACTTCTTGCGTTCGGATTGGTCTGCGCCGTGCCTGCCGCCGCCCAGCCCGCGAGTGCGGCGGCGATGAAGACGTTCGCGTCGTCCGACGAGGTGCGCCAGCTGATCGCCAAAGCGAAAGCCGATCGCAAGGGCGACGCGCCGATCACGGTGGAACCGATCCTGTCGCTGGAGACCTATCGCGCCAACCTCGAATACCGGCCCATCGCCGGACCCGCCGCCCTGCACGAAACCGAAAACGAATTGATGTATGTCATCGAGGGTACCGCGACGATCACCATGGGCGGGGCGATGGTCGATCCCAAGCGCACCAATTCCGCCAACCAATCGGCGCCCTCGATCCGGGGCGGCACCGACACGGCCATCGCCAGGGGCGATTTCATCCTGGTGCCGCATGGTACCCCGCATCAGATCAGCGCCGTGAAGGGCGAGCCATTGGTGCTGATGACGTTCCACACGCCGCGATAAGCTTGCCGCCGCCTTTCATCCTTTTCGGAACCGCCCATCTGGTCGCGCTGGCGCTCTGTCTAGCGGCTCCCTTGTTTCTGGCGGCGTGGGCGCGCGGAAGAGAAGCCCGCGATCATGCGGTGCGCCTGGCGCTGGCAGGATTGCTGCTCGCGGGGTGGGCTGGCTGGTATGTCATGCTGGCCGCGCGCGGATGGCTCAATCCCGGCAACGCCCTGCCGCTCAATCTCTGCGACTGGGCGCAAGCCGCATTGATCCTGGCGCTTCTTTCGCGAAATCAGCGCGCCTATGAGCTTGGGTATTTCTGGGGCCTGGGCGGAACCCTACAAGGCGTGATCACGCCGGATGTGGGCCGCGGCTTTCCCGACATCCAGTTTCTCCTGTTCATGCTCGACCATGCCGGGTTGATCGCGGCGCTTCTTTATCTCACCGTGGGAACGGGCATGCGACCGGTGCCCCGATCCCTGCCGCGGGTGATCGGCGCGAGCTTTCTGTATGCGGTGGTGGCGGGAACCGCCGATTATGCCTTGGGCACCAATTACGGCTTTCTGCGCGGCAAGGGCGACAATATCAGTCTGCTCACGTTCCTGGCGCCCTGGCCCTGGTATATCGGCGAACTGGTGGCGATCGGGCTGCTCTCGATCG
>JAFKFF010000462.1 GCA_017307315.1 Alphaproteobacteria bacterium | reverse complement strand
AGGCATGCGCTTGGTCGGCAAAGTGCGCAAGCGTATACTCGGCCTCCAGCCGGCGGCGGCCCCCGTGGCAACCCCCAACACCACGCATCGCCAGATGGCGGAAGCGGCCGACGCGCCCGATTGATCGTTTGAGAGATGACCTTGCCGCAAGTTGAGATTTACACCGACGGTGCCTGCAAAGGCAATCCTGGCCCCGGCGGCTGGGGCGCCCTGCTCGTCGCGGGCAAACACCGCAAGGAAATGTTCGGCGGCGAAGCCAACACGACCAACAACCGCATGGAGCTTCTGGCCGTCATTCGCGCGCTCGAAGCCCTGAACAAGCCCTGCAGCGTGGTGCTGCACACCATCAAGCTGGTCCTGGGACGAAGGCGGCCCCGCGACGACATGGAGATGGGGCTCTATGGCTTCATGCCGCTCGCCTTCAATCTGGAATATAATTCCTTCCCGTCCGGCCATGCGCTCACCATCTGCTGCGTGGCGGTGATCTTCACCTGCGTCTGGCCGTTTCTGTGGCCGCTCTGGTTCGCCATCGCCGCGATCCTAGCGGTGACGCGCGCGCTTCTGACGGCGCATTTTCTCAGCGACGTCCTGATCGGCGCCGGCATCGGCCTGATCGCCGCCCGCGAAGTTTTGCTGCTGGGCTTTCCCGGCTACGCCCCGTCCTGGTTCTGAGCGAGCCCCTGACGCCGGGCGCGGAAGAAATCCTTGAGCATCTCGCCAGCCGCTGCGGGATCGCCACCGCGCGAGACCACGGGCTTGTGATGGCAGGTCGGTTGCTCGAAATAGCGCGGGCCATGCAAGACCGCCCCGCCCTTGGCATCCTCGGCCGCAAAAACCAGGCGTCCCACCCGCGCCAGCGCCAGCGCACCAGCGCACATCGCACAAGGCTCAAGCGAGACGAACAGGCTGGTGCCCGTCAACCTTTCGTTGCGTAAAGCGGCAGCCCCTGCACGCAGCACCAGCATTTCCGCATGCGCGGTTGGATCGCGATATTCCAGGATGCGATTGCCGTTGCGGGCCAAAAACGTGCCGTCCGAGGCCAAAAGCACCGCCCCCACCGGCACTTCGCCACGGGCGACGCAGGCTTGGGCTTCGGCAAGCGCCAATGCTATGGCTTCGTCGTCGGTCATGTCGGAGAGCCTTTTGTCGGACAATAAACCGGAAGGGGAACGCATAGCAAAAGCCATCGCGCGCGCCGGCGTCTGCTCGCGCCGCGATGCCGAACGTATGATCGCGGAGGGCCGGGTGATGATCGACGGGCAGACCGTCACCAGCCCCGCCCGCAATGTCACCGAAGATAATGCCATCCAGGTGGACGGCAAGCCGCTCAACGCACGCGAGCCGGCGCGGCTGTGGCGCTATCACAAGCCGTCGGGCCTGGTCACGACCCATAAAGACGAGAAGGACCGGCCCACCGTCTTCGCCAGCCTGCCCAAAACGCTGGGCCGGGT
>JAFKFF010000422.1 GCA_017307315.1 Alphaproteobacteria bacterium | reverse complement strand
CGGCCGGCTGGTGCTGGAGACCGGCAACAATTTCGATGCCGCGCTCAAGGTCTATGCGCGGGGCGGGTTCAGCGCTTGCGGCCCCGTCCTGGATTATGCGCCATCGCCTTACACCGCCGTTTTCCAGAAGCCTCTTTCCGCATCCGTGTCCGCATGAGCAACCCCGCCTCCATGACCCTGGCCGAAGCACGCGATGCGCTGAAGGCCCGCAAACTCTCTTCCGCCGAATTGACGGCGTCGCTGGTTTCGGCGGTCGAGCAGGGACGCGGCCTCAACGCCTTCGTGACCGAGACGCCGGAGCGCGCGCTCGACATGGCGAAGGCGTCGGATGCCCGCCTTGCCAAAGGCGAGGGTGGAGCATTGGAAGGCCTGCCGCTGGCGATCAAGGACCTGTTCTGCACCAAGGCGGTGAAGACCACCGCGGGCAGCCGCATCCTGGGCAATTTCGTGCCGCCTTACGAATCCACCGTGACGCAGAATTTGTGGAACGCGGGCGCGGTGTTGCTCGGCAAGACCAACATGGACGAGTTCGCGATGGGCTCGTCGAACGAAACCTCGGCGGCGGGGCCGGTGTTCAATCCCTGGCGCGCCAGGAACAGCAACGCCAATCTGGTGCCGGGCGGCTCCTCCGGCGGATCGGCTGCGGCGGTTGCGGGCGATCTTTGCCTCGCCGCCACCGGAACCGACACCGGCGGTTCCATTCGCCAGCCCGCCGCAGTCACCGGCACGGTCGGCCTGAAGCCGACTTACGGCCGCTGCTCGCGCTACGGCATCGTGGCGTTCGCGTCCTCGCTCGACCAGGCGGGGCCCATGACCAAGACGGTTCGGGATGCGGCGATCCTGCTCGGGAGCATGGCGAGCGTGGATTCCAAAGACTCCACCAGCGTAGATGTGCCGGTGCCCGATTACGAGAAATTGCTGGAAGGCGGCATCAAGGGGCTTCGCGTCGGCATCCCCAAGGAGTACCGGATCGACGGCGTCCCCGCCGATATCGATGCCCTGTGGGACAAGGGCGCCGAATGGCTGAAGGCCCAGGGCGCGGAGATCGTCGAGGTTTCGCTGCCCCACACCAAATATGCCCTGCCGACCTATTATATCGTCGCGCCGGCGGAAGCCTCTTCCAATCTGGCGCGCTATGACGGCGTGCGCTTCGGCCATCGCGCCACCGGCATCCATGACATCACCGAGCTTTACGAAAAGAGCCGGGCCGAAGGTTTCGGCGCCGAAGTCCAGCGGCGCATCCTGATCGGGACGTATGTTCTTTCCGCCGGCTATTATGACGCCTATTACGCCCGCGCCCAGAAACTGCGCACCCTGATCAAGCGGGATTTCGATCAGGCGTTCGAGCGCTGCGACGTCCTGCTGACGCCGGCTACCCCGGGCCCGGCCTTTGGCGTCGGCGAGAAGACCGCCGATCCAGTGTCGATGTACCTGAATGACGTTTTCACGGTAACGGTGAAC
>JAFKFF010000421.1 GCA_017307315.1 Alphaproteobacteria bacterium | reverse complement strand
CCTCCATCGGGCATCACGATACAACCGCCAGGCCAAACCATACCAGCGCCGCCAAGCCCCCGCTCCCTCGCAGCGCCGGGCGTCATGACAAGATCAGCAATCCGCGAACATGGCTAACGGAACGGCGGCCGGGGCGGGCGCTGGCAACATCAAGCCCCTGGAACTACAGAGGAAACACAAATATCACATCGTTAAGATTTTTGCCTGATTGTACGCTTCCGTCACTAGACGCGGGGGCGGGTCTGCCGCGTATATGACGCATCGTTTCGGGGAGCTTGGTTATGAAGAAATTTGTCCTGGCATTGGCGGCGGCCCTTCTGTTTGCGCCCGCGGCTGAGGCGGCCACCGTCTATGACCTGACCTTCACCGGCATCTGGTCGGCCTGGGGCAGCCCCACCCTTGCCAGCGGCACCGGCACCGTCACCACCAATGGCGGTTCGGGCTCCGGCCTGGAATTCGCCGCGCCCTTCACCTCCAACCCGCAGTTGACCGATGTGCAGATCGATCTGGGTCTGGCGCATTTCGATCTGGACGATGCCTTGTTCGCCAGCTTGACCACCCTCAATGGCGATCCCATCAATTTTTCCTACAACGGCGTCCTGTCTTATCCGGGCGGCTTCTTCCCCAAGCTGATCACGCTCAATACGCTGCCGGACAACACCTTCCTGATCACCGACGGCCTGCACAACAATCTTTATACCGGCAATTTCAGCATCACCGAGGCGATCTCGGCGGTGCCCGAACCGTCGACCTGGGCGATGCTGCTCTTGGGCTTTGGCGGGATCGGCCTCGTGATGCGCGGCGCCCGCCGCCGCCAGGCCGCGGCCGCCTGAGCGCCTAATCGCGCAGATCCTTATCCCGCGAGCGCGGCTTCCACCGCCGCGTCGGCATGGATGGCGGTGGTGTCGAACAGGGGCACCGCGCTGTCTTCGGGGCGCACCAGCAGCATGATCTCGGTGCAGCCCAGGATGATGGCCTCAGCGCCCTCCGCCACCAGCTTGGCGATGATGCCGCGATAGGCGGCGCGCGAAGCCTCCTTCACCTGGCCCTGCACCAGCTCGTCGTAAATGATGCGGTGAACCGTCTGGCGGTCCGCGGCCTGCGGGACCAGCACTTCCAGCCCATGCCGCGCCGAAAGCCGGCCTTTGTAGAAATCCTGTTCCATGGTGAAGGCCGTGCCCAGAAGCCCGACGCGCCGCAAATCCGCCCGCTTGATCCGTTCGGCGGTGGGATCGGCGATGTGCAGCAGGGGGATCGACACCGCCGCCTGCAGCGTATCGGCCAAGCGGTGCATGGTGTTGGTGCACAGGATCAGGAAATCCGCTCCGCCCCGTTCCAGCCGCCGGGCCGCGTCGGCCAGAAGCGCGCCGGCCTCATCCCAGCGCCCGGCATGCTGCAAGGCCTCGATCTCGGCGAAGTCGAAGGACCATATCAGGCAGCGGGAGGAATTGAGCGGCCCCAGCCGGTC
>JAFKFF010000313.1 GCA_017307315.1 Alphaproteobacteria bacterium | reverse complement strand
CACGGCAGTCACCATAATTGCCCGGTGGCGCCGGACCAGAAATCTTCCAAGGCCAGTTTGAGTTCGCGGTTGCGGCCAATGCGGGGAAAGCCAAGGCTGGCGGACAAGATCCCGGACGAGGGGGTCATCAGATACACTCCGTTGAGACATGGGTTGGCAAGGCGCATCGCCACCCCTGTCGAAGAGCGGCCGTGCGCGTGTCACCGCATGACGAAGCAATCGTTGCCTTGGGAAACCCACCGTTCCCCGGCCACAGCGTGACACCCGATAGCAGGTCTCCTGGCTCGCGGGTCGTCGCTTTGGGCTGTCTTCCCGGGCGCGGCATGCGCTCAGTGACGGTGTATCGGCCCTCGGCTCGCCGCTGACAGTTGCGGGGGCAGCTCCGGCTTCACACCGGATTCCCTATTAATCCCTTTCGGGAACTATCGCGGCGAACCTAAAAGGCAAGGGGAGCGCCGTCAATCGCGCCGCCGGTTGGGCTTCAGCTGCCCAGCGCCTTGACCAGGCCCACGATATGACGGCGCAGAAGCGGATCGCCGATCGCCATGAAGCCGTGGATGAGGCTGCGGCCTTCGGTGGATTTGGCGAAGCGCGCCATATCCTTGCTCGATGCCGACGAAGTCTGCTGAGGCGTCTCCGTGATCATCAGATCGCCGACCGAGACATTCAGGAATTTGGAAATCTTGATCAGGGTGGCGGCAGATACCCGGTTGGTCCCGTTCTCGTATTTCTGGACCTGCTGGAACGAGACCCCGAGAGACTTGCCCAATGCGGTTTGCGAAATATTGGCCCGCTGACGGTACATTTTAAGACGGCCACCAATCGCTTTATCTATGGAATAAGTGTTGGCCTTCGGCACGATACGCCCTCGATAATTACGGCGCCCAATACACGGCGTCATTTTGCACGATATGGCGTGTCGCCTGCCCTTGTCCATACGGGCGGCGGGCCCGGGACATCCGGTCCCTTGCGATTAAATCGCGCTCGCGCGCGGCCTGGCCGAGAAGGTCTTGGCGATCGCGCCTGCCAGCTCTTTTTCGCCGAAGGGTTTGCCCAGCTTCGCCAGATCGCCCCCGCCCCCCGCCGGCAGTTCGGCATAGCCGGTTGCCAGGATGACGGGCAGGTCGGGCCAGCGCTCCCGGATGGCGCCGATCAGCTGCAGGCCCGACATTTGCGGCATCGCTTGGTCGGTGATGACCAGATCGACGGCCTTGTTCTCCAGGATTTCGAGAGCTTCCCGCCCGGACCGGGCTTCCAGGGGATCGTGGCCCAGATCTTCCAGCATGGCGGTGGTGTTGAACAACACCAGGCTGTCGTCGTCGACGGCCAGCACCGTCAGGCGCGGCGATTGGGGCATTTCCGTAACGGCATTTTTCTCGGCGTTCCCCGGTACGGCACCGGCGGCGGCGGGCAGCCATATTTCCGCGACCGTGCCCTCCCCAACCTGGCTCTTCAGCACGAAGCGGCCGCCGGTCTGTTCCGCCATGCCGTGCACCATCGGCAGGCCCAGCCCCGTGCCCTTGCCCACGCCCTTGGTGGTGAAGAAGGGCTCGGTGGCCCGCGCCAAAATGGCCGCATCCATGCCCTCGCCGTGATCGGTGACGGCGAGACAGACATAACGTCCGGCCGGCAAGCCGGTCGGATGGCCCGGAGCCAGCATCTCGGCGCGCGCGGAAATTTCGATTTCGCCGCCTTCGCGCGAGGCGTCGCGGGCATTGACGGTGAGATTCAGCAGCGCCAGCTCGAGCTGGTTCTGGTCCGCCTGGACGGGCGGAAGCGGGGCGGCGAAGCGCGTCTTCAGGCTCACGGCGGGGCCGATGGAGCGCTGGAGCAGGTCGACCATGTTGGCGGCCAGCGACGGCAGGTCCACCGGCCGGGGATCGAGCGCCTGGCGGCGGGCGAAGGACAGCATGCGCTGCGTCAGGGCCGAACCGCGCTGGGCGCCCTGGATGGCGTTCTCCAGCAGTCGCGCGATATGCGGATCGTCCGGCATCCGCTTCTTGACCAGCTCCAAGCTTGCCAGAACCGCCATCAGAAGATTGTTGAAGTCGTGCGCCACTCCGCCGGTGAGCTGGCCGATCGCGTCCATCTTCTGCGACTGGAACAGGGCTTCCTGCGCCTGTTCGAGCTCGCGCTGGGCCTTGATGCGCTCGGTGACGTCGCGGGTGACTTTGGCGAAGCCGATGATCCGGCCGAAGGGATCGCGGATCGGATCGATCACGACATGGGCGTTGAAAGTGCTGCCGTCCTTGCGGACCCGAAAGCCTTCCTTCTCATACCGGCCCTCGCGCATGGCGGTTTCCAGCGCGCGCTGCGGCTCGCCCCGCACCCGGTCTTCCGCCGTATAGAAGCGCGAGAAATGCTGGCCGATGATCTCGTCGGAGTGGTAGCCCTTGATCCGCTGCGCCCCCTGATTCCAGCTGGAGATACGCCCCTCCGCATCCAGCATATAGATGGCGTAGTCGGTGACGCTTTGGACCAGAAGGCGGAATTGCTCCTCGCTGCCCAGCTTGGCGTCGGTACCGCGCCGCGTCGAAAGATCCCGGACGGTTTCCACAAAGCCGGTCAAGGCGCCATCCGCGGTCCGGAGGGGATCGATGGTGGCATGGGCCCAGAAGCGGCGGCCGTCTTTTCGGATCCGCCAGGCTTCGCTTTCGAACAGGCCCTGCTGCGCCGCCATGTCCAGCGCCCGCCGGGGCAGTCCCGCGGTCCGGTCTTCCGGCGTATGGAATTCGGCGAAGGATTTTCCCACGATTTCGGCGGCGCTGTACCCGCTCTGATGCTGGGCTCCCTCATTCCAGCTGGCGACGCGGCCGCTCGCGTCCAGCATGTAGACCGCATGGTCGTTGACGGCTTCGCGCATGGGCCGGGAGGGGCTTGCTTCAGCTTCGGCAACAGCCGAACGTTCTTCTGGCACCCGTCAAATCCCCTGATTGCCAACCTGTAGCAACGCTCGAAATGTCGGCGGGTTCCCTATGGCAGGCCATGCCCCGGGATCGCCGTGGCGCTGGCGGCGGAGGCGGGAAGGTCGAGCCGGGCGAGGGTGCCGCTCTTGGTCTCAAGGGTCAGAACCCCTCCCGCCTGGCGGGCGAATTCCTCGATCAGGCTGGTGCCCAGGCCGGACTTGGACGGCATCTGCGTCAGGCCGATGCCGTTATCGCCGACGCTGAGGCGCCAGCCTTCGCCGGTTTGCTGAAAGCGGACATCGATATTGCCTTCACGGTCGTCGGGAAAGGCATGCTTGACCGCGTTGGTGACCAGTTCGTTCGTCACCAGTCCGACCGCGATCGCCCGGCTGCGCGGCATATAGGCTTCGTCGCAATGACAGCGCAGATGAAGCCCGGTGGGCGGAAAGGCCGCTTCGGACAGCGCCGCGCAGAGGTCGGCGAGATATTGGCGAAGATCGATCGCCCCGATGTCGGGCAGCGTATAGAGATGGTGGTGCACCCGCGCCACCGAGCGGATGCGCCCCATCGCCTGCTCCAGGGTCTGGCGCACTTCCGGATCGCTGCTGCGCCGCCGCTGCAGATCGAGCAGGCTGTTGACGATGGTGAAGTCGTTGTTCACCCGGTGCTGCAACTCGCGGAACAGCAATTCGCGTTCGGCCAGTTTGGCGCTGCGCTCCGCCACGCTGTTGCGCGCGGCGATCCGGAACACTTCGCCCACCGCGATCATGGCCAGAACGGTCAGCGCCACCAGAATGGCCGACGCGGCCTGCAGCTGTGTATAGCCCTCCAAGGGGCTGGTCCGGGGGACGACGAAGGTCCAGGCCAGCAATGCGGTGCCCAGAAGGGTACCGACCCCCGCCTGCCAGCCGCCCAAAAGCGTGGCCAGAAGCGCGGCGGGATAGACGAAAGCGTAAGGCGCCGCCCCGGGGGCGATGCGGTCGACAATCAGCCGAAGGATCACGGCAAGGCCGATGCCCAGCACGGCGCAGCCGGCCTTGCTGACCCAGCTTGGCGCGATGCCGGACAAAAGCCGCGGAATGTCCAGTTCCGTTACGCGTGGAACCAAGCTCGCCCCCCGATACTTGTCCTTGCCGCCGAAAATCTAGGTCCAACCATCTCAAGGAGCAACAAGGCATGGCCGCGGCGCGGACGTCGAGGGGTCGGCGTGTCAGGCCGCCTTGCGGATGGCGTCCGACAATTTGGCGGCAATGGTCTCGATATGGCTCTGGTCCAGAATCAGGGGCGGCGACAGGGCGATGATGTCGCCGGTGACGCGGATCAGAAGCCCGTCGCCGAAGCATTTGACGAAGACGTCATAGGCCCGCGAGCCTGGCGCGCCGGGCCGCGAAGCCATTTCGATGCCGGCGATCAATCCAATGGTGCGGATATCGACGACATGCGGGAGCCCCTTGAGGCCGTGCATCGCTTCGCGCCAGGCCGCGGCCAGGGCAGCGCCGCGGGTCAGCAGGCCTTCCGTCTCGTAAATGTCCAATGTCGCCAGCCCGGCCGCGCAGGCGGCGGGATGGCCGGAATAGGTGTAGCCGTGGAAAAGCTCGATCTGTTCGACCGGCCCTTGCATCAGGGCATCGTGTACCTGCCGGCTGGCGAAAACCGCGCCCATCGGGATGGCGCCGTTGGTGAGGCCTTTGGCGGTGGTGACCAGATCGGGCACCACCCCGAAATAATCCACCGCGAACGGTGTGCCCAGGCGGCCGAAGCCGGTGATGACTTCGTCGAAGATCAAGAGGATGCCGTATTTCTTGGTAATGGCGCGCAGCCGTTCCAGATAGCCTTTGGGCGGCAGCAGCACGCCGGTCGAGCCGGCCACCGGCTCCACGATCACCGCGGCGATGGTTTCGGCGCCATGCAGCGCCACCATGCGTTCCAGGTCGTCGGCCAGCTCCGCTCCGTGCTCGGGCAATTCCGGCGAAAAGGCATTGCGCGCCAAATCGTGGGTATGGCGCAGATGCTCGGCTCCCGGCAGAAGCGGGAACACGCGGCGGTTGTTGACCAGCCCGCCCACCGAGATGCCGCCGAAGCCCACGCCGTGATAACCGCGCTCCCGCCCGATCAACCGGGTGCGGGTGCCCTGGCCGATGGCGCGCTGATAGGCGATCGCGATCTTGAGGGCGGTATCCACCGCTTCCGAGCCCGAACCGGCGAAGAAGACACGGTCGAGGCCCGCTGCCGCCCCGCCCGGCGCGGCTTTTGCCAGGCGTTCGGCGAATTCGAACACGACGGGATGGCCCATCTGGAAGGAAGGCGCGTAATCCAGCTTCTCCAGCTGCCGCGCCACGGCCTCCGTGATCTCCCGCCGCCCATGTCCGGCATTGACGCACCAAAGGCCCGCCGTGCCGTCCAGGACCTGGTTGCCGTCCACGTCACGGTAATACAGGCCATGGGCGCTCTCGAGCAGCCTGGGCGCCTGCTTGAATTGCCGGTTGGCGGTGAAGGGCATCCAGAAATTTTCGAGGTTTCGCGTGTTGGCAGCGGCCTTCATTGCCCTCTCCCCTCCGATGACGGCGGGCCGAAGACCCGCCGGTTGCGGTCATAGCGCATCTTCCGATGGCCGTCTGCTGGCAAGACGACGCGCATGGGGGGGCTTGCCGGTTGTGCATGACACCATGCGGGAGGAGCAGCCGGCTCGGCAGGAACCGTCACCCGGAGTAAGCTCGCCGGCATGCCGCTACGGGCTTTGCGCGGCTGTGGTTTTGGAGGGGACGTCATGTCGAGCATTCGCGGCGCTGTCCGTCTTATCGTATCGGCGCTTTTCATCACCCTCTCTTTGGCCGGATCGGCCCACGCGCTCCTGCTCTCGCCGGCCGAACGCGATGCCGCGCGCCTGCTGCCGCCGCCACCCAGGCCCGGCTCGCCTGCGGCGAAGGCGGAGGTCGCAGAGCTTCATGCCATTGCCGAGCGCAGTGCGCCGGATGTGGTGGCCGCGGCTGCCCGCGACGCCATGGATCAGAAGCCCGACATGTTCAACGAGGCACTGGGGTTCGATGCGATGGCGCTGCCCGCCACAGCCAGGCTTTTGACGGCGGTGTTCGAGGAGCAGGCGGCGGCCGGCAAGTCCGCGAAGGCCTTTTTCCACCGCGACCGGCCATGGATCGTGGACCCGACAATCCGGACCTGCACCAAGCAGCCGCTTGGCCCCGCCGCCAATACCTATCCCAGCGGGCATTCGACCACCGCTTTTTCGCTGGGCGTGGTTCTGGCCGCCCTAATGCCCGAGAATGCGCAGATCATCCTGGCGCGCGCCGGGCAGGCGGCGGAAAACCGGCTGATCTGCGGTATGCATTTTCGCAGCGATATCGTGGCGGGCCAGCAATTCGGCACCGCGCTCGCGCTGCGGCTGATGGAAAAACCCGCCTTCAAGGCTCAGATGGCGGCGGCGCGGGCAGAATTGCGCGCCGCCCATCATCTCGAATGATCGGTTGCATTTGCCGGTCCCCACGGGGCTTCATCGTTGATTGAAAACAGAAAGGCTCGGCCGATGGGGCCGGGCTTTTCCTATCCATCGCTGCGGCTCTGGTTCACTGCCAGTCGCGGTTGACCTTGTAATAGTTGTAAGTCTTTTCACGGATCGAACCCAGGCTGCCGTCATGCTTGGTGAGGTCCTTGAGATCGTAGGCGGGCGCGTTCTCGATCCGCGCCTTGTCCAGCGGCACGACATAGCCGCCTCTGTCCTCGCTATAATCGAGCATCGACCAGGGCACGGGATAATATTTCTCACCGATGCCCATCAGGCCGCCAAAGCCCAGCGCGGCGAACATGATCTGGTTGGAAAGCTTGTCGAGAACGACGTCCTCCACCGTGCCGATTTTCTCGCCGGCATTGTTGTAGACGGATGTTCCTTTCACCTTGGATGCAAGAATGGCGGTGGTATGACCGCTGCTGGTCGTCATGTGAGCCTCCTGAATGTCCGCACGAACCGGGCGACGCGCCGGGATCGAAATTTCCTGCCGAGAGATGCGAGAGCGGCGGGAAACCGGCTTTCACCCGTTCTCCGCCGCTCTTTGTGATTGCCGGTCTTTTTCGGATCGGCACATCACAGAAAGGGAATGCCGGAACCCGTGCCCCGTTCCTGCCTTATTCAAAAAGATGGCCTGCATTCACCGGCGTCCATTCCACCGCCAGCACGCCCTGGAGATTGGAAATCTGTTCCACGAGTTCCGGCGTCTGGTCCTGCGCCTGCCGGCTGTACCATTCCAGGTGGCATTCGATCCGCCGCGGTCCGTCATAGGTGATGGCGAAGGATGAAATCGTGTATCCGGCGGCGCGGATGCGGTCGCGAAGCTCGCGATTGGACGGACCGGTTCCGTCCAGCCTTATCGTCAAGCGGCCGCGATGCTCGCGCCGCAGGGCCGGTTCCACCCGCTTCAGGATCGAGAGCACAAGGAAGGCGATGGCCGTCAGCGCGGCGCCGAAACCGATATAGCCGGCCCCGAGAATGAGACCGACGACTGTCACCAGCCACAGGGTTGCCGCGGTGGTGACGCCGGTCACCAGATTGCCGCGGCGCGCAATGGCGCCCGCGCCGATGAAGCCGATGCCCGAGAGAATGCCCAGGGGAAAGCGCAGGACATCCATCGTGGCGAAGCTTTCGGGGCTTTTGCCCATCACGCCCAAGAGCAGGTTGGCTTCGATCATGGCGCCGGCGGCGGCCAGGCACATCAGGATGGTGGTGCGCAGGCCCGCGACGCGGCCGCGGGTGGAGCGGTCGAGGCCGATCAGGCCGCCCGCCGCAAGCGCCGCAAGCAGCCGCAATACGATGTCGCCAACCGTCACGCTTGCCGTCATCGGGCCGTTCCCGGGTGTCGGCTCTGAAAACGCCGGACGGCCGATTTGGTTGAGGTTTTGGAAGGGTTTTTGCCGGAGAGAAGATTGGTCTAGCATCGGATTTTTGCCGGAGCCTTGGCCGATGAATGCGCCCCACACCGACACCCCGCGCCGCCTGGACCTGAAGGATTTATCGCTGTTCACCGACAAGGCCTATGTCGCGGGCGAGTGGATTGCCGCTCCCGATGGCAAGACCATGACCATCACCGATCCCTTCGACGGCGCACTCCTGGCCAAGGTGCCGGACCTGGGCGTGGAGGCGCTGCGCCGCGCCATCGATGCGGCGCATGTGGCGCAGAAGGAATGGGCGAAGAAGACAGTCAAGGAGCGGGCGCAGGTGCTGCGCCGCTGGTTCGATCTGGTGATCGCCAATGCCGACGATTTGGCGCTGATCCTTACCAGCGAGCAGGGCAAGCCTTTGGCCGAAGCCAGGGCCGAGATCGTCGGCAATGCCGCCTATCTCGAATGGTTCGCGGAGGAAGCCAAGCGGATCGATGGCGACGTCATCCCCAGCCCGCGCGGCGACCAGCGCATGCTGGTGTTGAAGCAGCCGCTGGGCGTCTGCGCCGCGATCACGCCGTGGAATTTCCCCAACGGCATGATCACCCGCAAGGTGGCGCCCGCCTTGGCGGCCGGCTGCACCATGGTCCTGAAGCCTGCGCCCCAGACGCCCTTGTCGGCCTTGGCGCTGGCGGTGCTGGGCGAGCGCGCGGGCGTTCCCAAGGGTTGTTTTTCGGTGGTGACTGGTGAGGCGAAACCCATCGGCGAGGAATTCTGCCGCAACCCGAAGATCGCCAAGATCACCTTCACCGGATCGACGGCGGTGGGTGCCTGGCTGATGCGCGAGGCCGCGGGCCAGATCAAGCGCCTATCCTTGGAGTTGGGCGGCAACGCGCCCTTCATCGTGTTCGACGATGCCGATCTGGACGCGGCGATCGAAGGCGCGGTGGCCTCCAAATACCGCAACGCCGGCCAGACCTGCATCAGCGCCAACCGCATCTATGTGCAGGACGGCATTCACGACGCCTTCGTGGAAAAACTGAAGGCGCGGATCGCCAGGCTGAAACTGGGCCGCGGCACCGAAGCCGGTGTCCAGATGGGGCCGCTGATCGATGCCAGGGCATTGGCCAAGATGCAGGACCATCTCAAGGACGCCTTGGCCCAGGGCGGCACCCTGGTGGCGGGCGGACGCCAGCCGGAG
>JAFKFF010000312.1 GCA_017307315.1 Alphaproteobacteria bacterium | reverse complement strand
TGCTCCTGGAACAGTTCGGCGTCTTTCGCGCCGGAGGCCAGGCGATAGATCTTTCCGTTCGCCGTGTCGGAGATATAGAGCGCCTTGTCCGGCCCCACCACGAAATCGTTGCAGGTGGAATTCTCGCCCGGCAGGGTCCAGCGCAACTTTTCCTTGGCGCTGGCGAGGTCGAAACCGCGCAAGGTCGTGCGGCGGCGGACCGGGGTGGCGCCGGGCACGGGCGTCAACTGGCACGCCCACAAGGTGTTGGTCGGCGCGTCGGTGAGCTGGCCGAAGAAGAAGGTACCGTCGCCTTCGCCGCTGGCATCGACGAACACCTCTGCCGTGGCCGCGCCTTTTGCGACGCGATAGATGAAGGGGGTGGAGGCGCTGCCCGCGAAGAGCGTGCCGTCGGCAGCGACCGCCAGGCTTTCGGGCTGCGACTTGGCGTCATGGATCAGGATTTCGGCGGCGAGCGCCTGGGATGCGGAAAAGCCGAAGAGAACCAGAACAAGCGGGACGGCGCGGATCATGATTTTCCCTCGTGATATCGCATTAAATATAACGCATCGAGCGGGCCTGAAAAAGCCCCGCAAAACCGCATCATAGGGCGCAAAAACGGGTGAGGAAAAATCAATCGCCTTTACGCGGATTTTTCCCGGCGCCCGGCGGCATGGTGCGCCGTCTTCCACGAGGTTCCGGCGCTTCCAACCGCTTTGCGTGCCGCTGCTCACCCTTCGACAAGCTCAGGGTAGCGCTTGTCCTCATGCTGAGCTTGTCGAAGCATGAGCTTATCAAATATGCGGACGGAAAGGATCAGATGCGCGCGGGATGCTCCGTCGCTTTCATCGACGGGCGCTGGCTGAAGACGTCGTACCAAGCCGACAGCTTCAGCCGCGTCGCGCGCCAGCCGGTGCCGGGAAAGCGGAAATCCAGATAGCCGACGAAGGCGGCGGTGGCGATGTCGCCGATCAGGGGCTCGCCATGCACGGGCGCGTCCTGCTCCAGCGCGTCCAGCGCCGCGTCGATGGCGGCCTTGAAGCGCGCTTCCATGCCGCCATTGCGCTCGGCGTCCGGCTTGCGCTGCTCGGCGAAGAGACGGCCCGCTGAAGCCGCCGCGCCGTCGGCCAGGCCCTGGCGCAGCAACGTCTCCCACCGCGCCGTGCCCGAGGCCGGATAAAGCCGGGGCGTTTCGGCATGGGCGTCGAGATATTCGCAGATCAGGGCGGATTCATAGAGCGCGCGGCCATCGTCCAGCACCAGGGTCGGCACCTTGGCCAGCGGGTTCAAATCGCGCAGCCGCTTGTCGGTCCAGGGATCGACCTTGATCAGCCCGATGCGGTAGGAAAGGCCCAGCTCGTGCGCGGCGATACGGACCTTGCGGGCGAAGGGCGAGGTGGGGGCATACCACAGCTGCATGCGCCTGAGAGTGATGAGTCGGCCCGCGAAATCAAGGCCCTTTGGCCCGCCTCCGGTCCCGGGCATACTGGCGCCATGACCATGCTTGCCGGCCGCCCCCATACCGCGCTCCTGATCGTCGACGTGCAGACGGGCGTGGTCGCGGGCGGGTTCGCGCGCGACGCGGTCGTCGCCAATATCGCCCGCCTGGCGCAAAAGGCGCGGGAGGCGCGCGCCGCGGTGATCTGGGTGCGCCATGAGAGCGAGGAGTTCGTTCCCGGCACCGACGCCTGGGCGATCGTGCCGGAGCTGTCGCCGCAAGCGGGCGAGCCCCTCATCGACAAGCGCTATGGCGATGCCTTCGAGGCGACCGACCTGGAAAGCGTGCTGGCCGAACGCGGCATCGGCAGGCTGGTGGTGGCGGGGGCGCAGAGCGATGCCTGCATCCGTTCCACCCTGCATGGCGCGCTGGTGCGCGGCTACGACACCATCCTGGTCGCCGACGCGCACACCACCGAAGACATGACCCGATGGGGCGCGCCGCCGCCGGACCAGGTGGTGGCGCATACCAATCTCTACTGGAAATACCAGACCGCGCCGGGCCGCATCGCCGGCACCGTGACCACGGCCGAAGCGCAATTCGGCCCTTCGTGACGGCGTATCCGCGATGGAACTTCGACTCGCGGATTTTTTGGCAAAGCGTTTACGCAAGGTGCGGGTTCGCATTGGCGGTCCGGGGAGGCGGGGCCTAGGCTTGGGGCGTTCGCACGGTCCGAAGGTTCGATGCATCAGCGCAAGCGCGTTATCGGCATTCCCTGGTTCGACGCCGACAGCTATGGTCCGGCCCGCGCCGCCATGAGCGACGGCGGCGACATGCCCGCGTCCTATGCGCATTGGCGGACGGACGCCGACGCGCTGATCGCCGAGGTGGAAGAGGCGGGGCACGAGGCCTTGAAAGTGCCGATCGCGGCGAAGGACTTCATCCCCTGGTGCAAGGCGCGCAACCTCGCCCCCGACGCCAAGGCGCGGGTGCGCTTCGCCTCGCAAGTCGCGTTTCGCGAAGCCGGATTCACCGGCGGCGGGACGATCCGCTCGCGGCACCGCTGACGCGCGGTCAGACGATCATGTCGAGCAGCTTGCCGATGCGCGGATTGTCGATGCCCGCCTTGGCCAGGGCCGCCTTCTCCAGATGGTTGGCCGATTGCTGCAGCTTTTGCGCAAGCTCCGGCGTCTCGGCCAGCCTTGCGACGCGGCGCAGATCGCCCGAATAGGCGAGCATGTGGGAAACGCTGTCGATGGTTTGGCCCATGAGGGGCTCAGCATGCGCCCGGCCGCCCGCTCCTGCCAGCCTGCCTGCCGGTTGCGGCTAAGGAAGGATTAAGGCCCGCCCCGGCGCGTCAATCGGCCAGCCGTTGCAGGGGGATGCGGAAATCGACCTTGAGGCCGCTCGCCCTCCAATCCTGTTCCAGCCTGCCGGCGAACTGGCGCGTGATGGTGTCGTTCAGCAATTTGCTGCCGAAGCCGCCTTCGGTGGGCGCGATGGCGGCGGAACTTCCGCTTTCGTCCCAGGCGATGGCGAGCGCGTCGTCTTTCACGTCCCAGCGGATCGCGACCTTGCCGCCTTCGGCTTTCAGCGCGCCATGCTTGGCGGCGTTGGTGGCCAGTTCGTGGAACACCAGCGCGATGCCGGTGACGGCATGCTCGCCCAGGGCGATGGCGGGACCTTCCATCACGAAACGCGGCGGCCCGCTCGTGCGCTCGTGCGGCCGGACGATGGTGGAAAGGACCGAGCCGAGGTCGGAGACCTTGGCGCTGTGCGCGTCGGCGCTGAAGCCGGGACGGATCAGGCTGTGCGCGCCCGCCAGGGCGTGAAAGCGCCCGATCAGGCTTTCGGCCATTTCGGCCTTGGTCTCGCTGCCGCGCGCGCTGATGCGCACCAGGCCCTCGGCCACCGCGAACAGATTCTTCACCCGGTGGCTCATCTCGCGGATCAATATCTCCTGCTGCGCCACCGCGTCTTCCAGCGAGCGGCGCACCCCCGCCAGATGCAGCGCCACCGAAACGAAGCCCGCCAGTTCGGACGCGACGCGCGCATCACCGCTGTCGAAATGTCCTTCCTTGTCCGAAACGATCCAGAGCGTGCCCGCCGGGGCGCCGTCGCCCACCCGCAGCGGCACCAGCAGGACTTCCGGCATTTCGATATTGGCGGCGGCGATCCAGCCGTAAAAGCGTTCGGCATGGCGGGCGAGGACGGGGCGGTTCTGATCCAAGGTCACGCCGCAAGGGCTGTGATCGCGCGGCGTGGTCGCGTTCTCGAACGCCGCCAGGGCGCCGCGCAGGTGGCGCCAGCGGAAAAGCCCGGCGCCGCCATCGGCCTCGAACAGGCTGAGGCCCGCCGCGACGCCGCCGGTCAGGCCCATGGCGATATCGACGAAGCGGGGCAGCACGTCTTCCTGCGCGTCCTTCAGGCTGGCGACCAGTTCCTGCAGCGCCAGATTTTCCAGCCGCGGATTGTCGCGCCGCGGCGGGCGGGTCGCGAGTTCGTCGGTGACGAAGATGTGCGGCGGGGCCGCCCCGCGAGATTCCAGCGCCTGTTCCATGGCGCGGAACTTATCCGGTTTCCCGGCTTGCCGCGATAGTCTTATGGCGCGCGCGCCGATGTAAGCGACTGAAATATCTTGAAGAATTGTACCCTATCGCACCGTTGGGGCAAGATAGTCAGCGCACCAGGATGCGTTTTGCCCGCGTGCGCTTTTGGGGCGCGGGCGGCGCGGCGGCGGCGCTTTCGCCCTGCGCTTCGGCGTCCTGGCGCTCCTTCTCCAGGCGAAGCGCGCGCAGCCGCACGGTCTTGGCATCGTTGGCGGCGCTTTCGGCGGCCATTTCCTTCTTCACCAGCAAGGTGCGTTGTTCCCAGGCATCGGCCTGTGACAAGGGATTGCGCATGGAGAGCTTGGTCATGTGTGCCTCGCGGGTGAAGAAAAGCGCGCGCGCCGGAAGAAAGCGAACGTGCGGGGAAACGACGCAAGGCGCCGCGCGAAGTTCCACATGCGGTGGAACGGGGTAAGTGCCGCCATCATAAAGACGGGGGTGCGATAACACAAACGCTGGCGCGGCGCGGGAGTTCCATCACCGGAACCGCGACGGCTTCGTTTTGCCCGCTAGCGCGCCGCCGCCGGGAACACATCCTTCACCAGCACGTCGCGCAACTGCATGCGCAGATCGGTGGCCGGATCGGGCTCGGTGTTGGACTGCGCGTGACTGGAATCCGAGGGCGGCTGGCCGGTGTCGGTGGTGTTCGACATCACGATGCTGCCGCTTTTGCCCGCCGGATCGACCATCAGTTCGGCGGTGAAGCCGGCCTGGTCGCCATCGTGATAGACATATTTGTGCCCGTTCACCTCGAGCACGAAAAACCCTAAACCCATCATCGGCACACTGCCGCCGGGTCCGCCCGTGTAAGCGGTGGCGGCTTCGCCCGGCGTGCCGGTCGGCACGATGCCGGTCCAGGCTTCTTCCAAGCTGCTGCGCTTCAGGACGATGTCGTAGACCGGGTTCTTCGCGTCGCCGATCAGGAAGCGCAGATATTTGCGCATGTCGCCGAGCGGCGCCTTCAGTCCGCTGTTCGACACGGTGATGCCGCTGTCGAAATTGAAGGGCTGCACCGTCAGCCTGGTGCCTTCGCGCAAGTAGGAGTCCGCGACATTCTTTTCCAGATAATAGGGCGCGACGTCGAAATAGCTTTCGGTCATCCCTAGCGGCATCAGGATGTTCTTGGTGACGTAGGTCTCGAAATCGTCGCCCGACAGCCGCTCGATGATCTGGCCCAGAAAGACATAGCCGACATTGGAATAGCTCCAGCGGCTTCCCGGCTTGAAGGCGATATTGGTGAAGGGCAGCATCGCGTCGATCTGGCTCCAGCGCGTCGGCTCGAACGGCACCCAGGAACAGTCGGGCGTGGAATCGCATTCCCACGGCCAGGTCGGATTGCGAAAGCCCGCGCTGTGCGACAAGAGCATACGGATGGTGATGGCGTCGATGGGGCCGAAGCTGTCATGCACCTGGCGCAGTTCGGGGACATATTTCACCGCCGGATCGTCCAGCGACAGCTTGCCGTGGTCGCGCAGCTGCAAGATGGCGATGGCCGCCATGGTCTTGGTGATCGAGGCCCAGTTATAGGCCGTGCTGGCCACCGTCTTCTGGTGCAATTCGCCGCGCGCATCGCCGTAATAGAATTCGGTCGGCTTGGCGCCGGCATGCTCGAAGGCGAAGGCCCCGCCGACAATGCCGTGGCGCGAAAGCGTGGCGTCGAACGTCTTGTGGAAATCGTCCAGCGGCGCGGCGGTGGCGGGGCTGATAAACGCAAAGGCGGCGGCAAGCGCCAGCGCAGCCAAGGCAAGGTGAAAGCCGAAGCGAAAGCGGCGTGAAACGGTCATCGAAATCCCCCTGAAGCGGGGCTAGGGTGAGCCCGCCGCCCGCCCGGGGCAAGAAATTTCGCGGACCCTGTCGGAAACGGGCGGGCCGCCGCGTCCTTGAAACGAACCCATGAAGGAGCCGGTTATGGCCAATACCCCCAATCCGCCGCCCAAAGGCGGGCTTACCCCCTATCTCAGCCTGGACGGCGCGCTGAAGGCGGCCGACTTCTATAAGAAGGCCTTCGCGGCGGAGGTCGCGGCCTCGCACCCGCCGGACGAGAAGGGCCGCACCATGCATGTGCACCTTTATATTAACGGCAGCTCGCTGATGCTGAGCGACGCCTTTCCCGAACACGGCCATCCGCTGCAGACGCCCGCCGGCTTCAACCTCACCTTGCAGGTCGGCAATGTCGATGAATGGTACGACCGTGCCGTGGGCGCGGGTTGCACCGCCGTGATGCCGCCGCAGGACATGTTCTGGGGCGACCGCTATGGCCAGCTCAAGGACCCGTTCGGCGTCTTGTGGGCGATCAACGGCCCGGTCCGCAAGTAAGTCCGCCCGTGACGCTTTCATGACGGAAAGGCGGCGGCGCCGGTTGCCGCCTTTCACGCCTGCCACCGATGGGTCTAGACTCGCCCCGACTCGGGGAAGAGGGGATCTCGCGCATGAGCAACCTGGTCGCCGCGGCGGCGGTATTCCTGGCCATCCATCTTTTCATTTCCGGCACCACGGTGCGCGACAGGCTGGTCGCCGCGATGGGCGAGAAGCCCTATATGGGCGCCTTTTCGCTCCTGTCGATCGTGGTTCTGGTGTGGATGGCGATGGCCTTCAACCAGGCGGGCGCCGCGCCGGGCAGCGAGGCCGATCCTTATCTCTATGACCTGGGCGTGGGCGCGCGCCATGCCGCGCCGCTGGTGGTGATGATCGCCTTTCTGCTCGGGGTGCCTGGCCTCTTCACGCCCAATCCTACCTCGGTGAATCGCGAAGGGCTGGCGGGGAAGGCGGGCGTCGTGCGCGGGGTGCTGCGCATCACGCGCCATCCCTTCCTGTGGGGCGTGGCGCTGTGGTCGGCCGATCACCTCACCACCAATGGCGACATGGCGGCGGTGATCTTCTTCGGCACATTTTTTCTCTTGGCGATCTTCGGCACCGTCTCCATCGACGCCAAACGCAAGCGCAAGCTGGGCCCGGCCTGGGACGCCTTCGCGGCGGAAACTTCGAACGTGCCCTTCGGCGCCATTCTGTCGGGGCGGAACCGCTTCAGCGTCCGGGAATATTTCGACTGGCGGTTCGCCGTGGCGCTGGCGCTGTTCGTCGCGCTGCTGTTCGCGCATGTCCATATCTTCGGCGTGTCGCCCTTCGCGTGAGGTTCAGGCTTTTGCGGCGCGGCGGGCCTCGATCGCCTGCCATGCCAGCAGCACCGGCACCGCTATCACCAGGTCGCGGGCGCGGCGCAGCAGCGACACCGCGATGCCGATCTCGGGCGTGAGGCCGAACACCGGCGCCAGCACGGCGTAACCGGCTTCCTGGATTCCCACCGAGGCGGGAATGAAGACGGTGGCGCTGCGAAGCCCTTCCAGCAGCGCCTGCAGCGCGATGGCGGTCCAAAGGCCGGTGGGCAGTCCCATCGCATGCAAGGTCGCCCACAGCCACAGCCCGCTGGCGATCCAGCCCGCCAGCTGCAGCAGGATCGACAGCGCCATGCGGGCGCGGCGGCGGTAAATGGCGTGAATGGTGTCGCGGAAAATCTCGAGCGAGCCCTTCCGCGCGGGAAACAGCCGCTCGCTCATCCGGTTCGCCCAATGGCTGCCGCCAAGCTGAAACAGCGCGAAGCCGATGGCGCCGAACGATAGGAACAGCGCCCCGCCCAACATGGCGTCGATATAGGGAGACAGAATCTGACTTTCCTGGAGCAGGGACAGGCTGGCGGCGACGCCGAGCAGAACATAGAGGCCCTGCGCGAAAGTCTCCGCCGTCAGATCGGCGATCACGGCGGCGGCGGCTTGCGACACGCCCATTCCCGCCAGCACGAAGGCGCGCGCCGCCAGCGCCACCCCGCCCAGCTGGGTGATGGGAAGGACATCGGCGCTGGAATCGCGCAACTGCCGCGACGCGGCGATCACCCAAAGCGGCATCGGGCGCGGCAGAAGCGGCCAGATGCCCAGGGACAGCACCAATTCCGCCAGAAGGCCCGCCGCCACGATCAGGAGGAAACCGCCCAGCCCGGCGCGGGCGAAGGACGAAGCCACCAGCGCCAGATCGAATTGCGACAGCACCCAGGCCAGCACCAGAAGGCCCAGAAGCAGCGGAAGGAACAGGCGCAATCCCGGGTTCATCGCCCGATCCTAGCGGGGAAGTTCCGGCAAGCGTGAATTTTTGCGCCCCGGGTGTCGGAACGGACCAAGGCGCATCGTCCTTGGGGCAAAGGGCGGGCATGATGGCCCGCCGCCGATGAAGGAGCCGGACATGAGAAAGATCATCGCATCGACATTCCTCAGCCTGGACGGGGTGATGCAGGCGCCGGGCGGGCCGGAGGAAGATCCCACGCGCGGCTTCACCCTGGGCGGCTGGTCCGCCAATTACTGGGACGAGGGCATGCATGGGGAAATGGGCGCGCTGATGGGCCAGCCTTTCGATCTTCTGCTGGGCCGCAAGACCTATGAGATCTTCGCCGCGCACTGGCCGTTCGCGGGCGACAATCCGGTGACGCATCTTTTCAACAAGGCGACGAAATATGTCGCCTCGCGCAGCCTGACGAAATTCGATTGGGTGAATTCGAAGCCGATCGAAGGCGATGTCGTGGCCGGCGTGAAGGCGCTGAAGGCCGAAGACGGCCCCTATCTGCTGGTGAACGGCAGCGCCAATTTCCTTCAGACCCTGAACGATGCCGGGCTGGTGGACGAGCACAGCATCTGGATCTTCCCGGTGGTGCTGGGCCGCGGCAAGCGATTGTTCGAGGAGGGCGCGGCGCCAAAGGCATTGGAGCTGGTGGAGAGCAAGACCTCATCGACCGGCGTGATGATGAACCGCTACCGGCCCAAGGGCAGGGTGGTGCCTGGCAGCTTCGCGCTGCCCGAATGCTCGCCCGCCGAAATCGCGCGGCGCGAGAAGATGAAGCGGGAAAGCTAGCGAGCGACGCAACGGAAAGCAGGAGTATGACGGCTGGCGCTGTTTACGGGCCAGGCTCAATCCTCATCCTTCGACAAGC
>JAFKFF010000420.1 GCA_017307315.1 Alphaproteobacteria bacterium | reverse complement strand
GGCTGGCGAAGAGGGTGACGATTTCATCCTTCTCCAGAAGCAGCATCGCGCCCTGGCCATGGGTTTGCACATCCTGCGCGCCGCCCCCGGTCTGGATTTCGCCTTCGACGATGAAAAGCGCGCGCCCCTCATGGTCGGCGGTGACCGTGAAGCTGCCGCCGCTTTCGAACCGCGCTTCGGCATAAAAGATCGGGGAAAAGGTCTTGACCGGCGACGCGAGGCCGAAAGCCTCGCCCGCGATCATGCGGAGCAGCACGTCATTCTCCATCCGCTCCGGCAGCTCGGCGGCGGAAAAATGCTGGAAATGCGGATCGGTCTCTTCGTCCTTCTGCGGCAACCCCACCCAGGTCTGGATGCCGTGCAGGCGATGACCTTTTGCGCGCATGTCGGGACCGGTGCGTTCGGAATGGGCGATGCCGCGGCCCGCCGTCATCCAGTTGACGTCGCCGGGCTTGATCTCCTGCACCGAACCCAGCGTGTCACGGTGCATCTGGGCGCCGTCGAAAAGATAGGTGACCGTGGCAAGGCCGATATGGGGATGAGGGCGCACATCCACGCCCTTGCCCGGGGCGAATTCAACCGGCCCGAAATAATCGAAGAAGATGAACGGCCCGATGCTGCGCCGCCCCGCCTGGGGCAAAAGGCGCGCCACCATGAATCGGCCTGATCTTTGGCAAGTGGCTTCACCCACAGGACCGCCGTCATGAGAAGCACGCCATATAGATGGGGGAAATTCTCGCCGCGCGAAGGGGAATGTTCCCAGCGCAGCAGGCTGCCAAGCTTCTTGGGATCCGCCGCGATCAACAGCAGATCGTCCTGGCCCGCGTAATAGCGGCGGAGCGTTTCCGGCAGTTGCGCCCAGGTGGAGAAGTGCAGAAAGCCGTCGGCGCGGTCATGCGCCGAGCCTTCATAGGCATCGGTTGCCTCCGCCCAATCTCCACGCGGCACGATCTTGAAGACGGGCTCCGCCGCGCCGGGCGCGCTCACGCCGCCGTTCCGCCGACGGTGAGGCCGTCCAGCCGCAACGTGGGCTGGCCGACGCCGACCGGCACGCTCTGGCCGTTCTTGCCGCAAGTGCCGATGCCGGTGTCGAGCTTCATGTCGCTGCCGATCATGCTGACGCGAGTGAGCGATTCCGGGCCCGAGCCGATCAAGGTCGCGCCCTTGATCGGCGCGCCCAGCTTTCCATTCTCGATCGCGTAGGCCTCGGTGCAGCTGAACACGAACTTGCCGTTGGTGATGTCGACCTGACCGCCGCCGAAATTGGTGGCGTAGACGCCCTTCTTCACGCTGGCGAGTATTTCGGCGGGATCCTTGTCGCCCGCCAGCATATAGGTGTTGGTCATGCGCGGCATCACCGAGGCCGCGAAGCTCTGGCGGCGGCCGTTGCCGGTGGGCCGCATCCCCATCAGCCGCGCATTCTGCCGGTCCTGCATATAGCCTTTGAGGATGCCGTCCTCGATCAGCACGGTGCGCGAAGTGGGCGTGCCTTCATCATCGATGGAGAGCGAACCGCGCCGCCCGTCGATGGTGCCGTCGTCCACCACGGTGACCCCTGGCGCCGCCACGCGCTCTCCCAGAAGGCCCGCGAAGGCGGATGTCTTCTTGCGGTTGAAGTCGCCTTCCAGCCCATGGCCGATGGCTTCGTGCAAAAGAATGCCGGGCCAGCCCGGTCCCAGCACGACGGTCATCTCGCCGGCCGGCGCGGGCACCGAGTCCAGGTTGACCAGGGCCTGGCGCAGGGCTTCATCGACGGCCGCTTTCCAATAGGCCGGATCGAGATAGGTCTCATACCCGCCGCGGCCGCCGCCGCCGAAGCTGCCGCTTTCCTGCCGGCCATCCTGTTCCACCACCACCGAAACGCCGATGCGGACGAGGGGGCGGATGTCGGAATAATGCTCCCCGCCGGCGCGCAGGATCTCGATGCGCTGCCATTCGCCGGAGAGCGACGCCGAAACCTGGCGCACCCGGCTGTCCTTGGCGCGGGCATATTCGTTCATCTGTTCCAGAAGGTTGACCTTGGCGCCGAACTGAGCGGTCTGGAGCGGATCGAGGTCGGTATAGAGCTTGACGTTGCTGCGGGCAGGGGCGGCGGCCACCGTGCCGCTATGGCCGGCGGAAACCGCCCGGACCGTCGCG
>JAFKFF010000419.1 GCA_017307315.1 Alphaproteobacteria bacterium | reverse complement strand
CCGCCTCTCGGGCCAGGACGCCTCGCGCGGCACCTTCTCCCAGCGCCATTCCGCGCTGGTGGACCAGGAAAGCGAAGACCGCTATTTGCCGCTCAACCATATCCGCGAAGGCCAGGGCGTGGTGGCGGAATGCTTCGCCGCCTCCGGCACCAAGGGCTTCCGCACCGGCGGCACCATTCATTTCGTGATCAACAACCAGATCGGCTTCACCACCGCGCCGATCTATTCGCGCTCCTCGCCCTATTGCACCGACGTGGCGCTGATGGTGCAGGCGCCGATCTTCCATGTGAATGGCGACGATCCCGAAGCGGTGGTCCATGCCGCGCGCATCGCCACCGAATTCCGCCAGCTCTTCCGCAAGGACGTGGTGATCGACATGATCTGCTACCGCAGATTCGGTCACAACGAGACCGACGAGCCGGCCTTCACCCAGCCGCACATGTACCGGGTGATCAAGGATCATCCCTCCACCCTGCAGCTCTACAGCAAGAAGCTGGTCGAGGAAGGCGCCATCACCGACGCCGAAATCGCGGCAATGCAGTCCGATTTCAGCCAGAAGCTCGACGACGAATTCAACGCCTCCAAATCGCATCTGCCCAACCGGGCCGACTGGCTGGACGGCGCCTGGGCGGGGCTGGCGGCCGCGCCCAAGAACAGCGACCGGCGCGGCGAAACCGGCGTGTCGGAAAGCGTGCTGAAGAAGATCGGCAAGGCGCTGACCACCGCGCCGGAGGGCTTCCACCTGCACAAGACCATCGCGCGCCAGCTGGAAGCCAAGGCGCAGATGTTCGAGACCGGCAAGGGCTTCGACTGGGCCACCGCCGAAGCGCTCGCCTTCGGCACCCTGCTCGATGAAGGCATCGATGTCCGCCTCTCGGGCCAGGACGCCTCGCGCGGCACCTTCTCCCAGCGCCATTCCGCGCTGGTGGACCAGGAAAGCGAAGACCGCTATTTGCCGCTCAACCATATCCGCGAAGGCCAGGGCGAATTCGAGGTCGTCGACACGCTGCTGTCGGAAGAGGCCGTGCTGGGCTTCGAATATGGCTACACCACCGCCGACCCCAAGACCCTGGTCCTGTGGGAAGCGCAGTTCGGCGATTTCGCCAACGGCGCCCAGGTGGTGATGGATCAGTTCATCTCGTCCGGCGAAAGCAAGTGGCTGCGCATGTCAGGCCTGGTCCTGCTTCTGCCCCATGGCTATGAGGGCCAGGGGCCGGAGCATTCCTCCGCCCGCCTGGAGCGGTATCTGCAACTCTGCGCCCAGGACAATATGCAGGTCTGCGTACCCACCACGCCGGCCAATTATTTCCACATGCTGCGCCGGCAGATGCACCGCCCGTTCCGCAAGCCCCTGGTGGTGATGACGCCCAAGTCGCTTTTGCGTCACAAGCGCTGCACCTCCTTCCTCGCCGACATGGAAGCCAGCAACTCCTTCCACCGCGTGCTGCGCGACCAGGCCGAAGTCGTGCCCGGCGCCACCAC
>JAFKFF010000418.1 GCA_017307315.1 Alphaproteobacteria bacterium | reverse complement strand
AAGGCCTTTGCCGCGAGATTGGCCGTGGCCGCGATGAGGATGGCGCGCGCAGCCACATCGGGCGCCAGGCCTTCGCGCACCATGGTCGCGCTGGAAAGCGTGATGGGATCGACATCCAGCAGGCCGGACAGGCCGCCCAGGGCGAGCAGTCCCTGATCGCCGACCGCCTGGATGGTGAGCTTGGACAGGATCAAAATCACGATGAGGACGAGCAGGAATTTCGCCATCAAGGAAAGTTCGAAAGGGTCGTGCAGTGTGAAGCTCGATTGCCGGTGGCGCGTGCCGGCTTTCAAATAACTTGTGGTCGCGGGCAGAAGAAGAATTCCGCAGGAGGCAAGGACGGGGGGCAGAAGAGAGCCGGCGAGCATCGGCGCTATGGAGAGCGCAATCGCGGCCATCCGCAGCAGGGAAGCGATCCAGGCGCCCAGCATGGCCGCCAGAATTTCGGCCGACAGATCCGGATTCTGCCTTGCGTTGCGCGCGAATGTCCATGTTACCGTGGTTGACGTGACCAATCCGCCCATGATGCCGGCATAAAGCAAGCCCTGCCGCTCGCCGGCAATGCGAATGGCGATATAGCCGGCATAGCTCACAACCCCCACCAGAACCGTCATCAGCCAGATCTGGTAGGGATTGAGCGCGCCCCAGGGATCGACGGGGTGGTTCGGAAGAGCGGGAAGCAGGATGACCGTCATGACCAGGAGCAAAAGAGCGGCCCGCAATTCCTTCCATTTTACGCGGCGCAGAAACGCGTGCATGACTTGCCGCTCCGCCAAAATCACCGTCCCAGCCACAGCGAGCGCCGCTGCAAGCGTCAAGGACCCGGTCATGGCGTAAGCGCCCAAGGTGAAGGTCAGGAGGCCGGCAATCAAATTGGTTGCGGAACGGGATTTGAGAAGGCTTGCCTGCCGGTATTCGAAAAGGCCGTACGGCAATGCGAAGCCGAGGAAGCAGGCCGCCAAAACCCAGGGGCCGCGCCCCTGCGCCAGCAGGCTGGCCACGCCGCCCAGCATGCTGATAAGGGTGAAGGTGCGAATTCCGGCGACGCGGCTGCCGTCATGCGCTTCGCGCTCTTGCCAGCCGCGCTGTATTCCGATCAAAAGCCCGATCGCCACGACCAGGCTTGCATGCTGCAACAACTGCATGTCTGGCATTGGTGCACCATGAAAGCCCCGCCTCAGGGGAAGGTTAGCCGCTGTCGCGGAACGCGCAAGTGGCCGCCACCCGCTATCCGAACGTGACGATCACTTTCAGGGCGTGCGTTTCCGCCGCGTGCGCGAAAGTGTCGTAAGCCTCCATGATGCGCTGGAAGGGAAAGCGGTGGCTGATCAGCGCCGCGGGCGCGATTTTGCCGTTCTCCACCGCCCGCATGAGTATGTGCGTGGTGACGGTATCGACCAGCCGGGTGGTGATCGCGATGTTCTGCGACCAGAGCGATTCCAAATGGAGATCGACCTTCTTCCCATGCACGCCGATATTGGCGA
>JAFKFF010000434.1 GCA_017307315.1 Alphaproteobacteria bacterium | reverse complement strand
CCAGGACGCCGATGCGCGCCCGGTTCAGAATGTCGTTATTGGCATAAAAGTCGTAACCGACCGTGCCTTGCGTGAAGAGCGTCAAAAGACCCAATTGTTTCGAATAATTAACCGCCGCGGCGGGGGAGAAAATCTCGTCCGATCGGCTCATTCCCCGCGCCGAAGCCAGGCCGGACGAAGTTCCCGAGGCGTTGCCGTGATACTGAACCCCCCACTGTACGTTGATCGGCGGGGCGTCCGGGGCCGGTATGGCCACCGGCGCGGCCAAAGCGGACCCGCCGGCAAACAGCGCGGCCGCGGCCGCAACCAGAAAAGCCTTGTCCATTCGCATTCCAACCCCCTCAAATGGGCAAATCAGCCAGTAGGTTGGCTTACCTTATTCGCGACATTCGAACAAATTTAGGGCGCTTTCCGGCCCTTATGCTGTTCAGCCGCCGGTCTTGGCCTGGGTTTTGGCGGGAGGGGCCGGGGCCTTGGTCGGGGCCTGATATTCCTTGGCCACCTGTATCTGGCTTTTGGCCTTGGCGATGATCGCCGCCATCTGCCGCTGAACCGCCGTCTGGGTGCGTTCAAGCTTCAGCACGTTCAGCGCATATTTGTCCGCCGCTTCGCCCGTGAAGGGCTGTACCCGCGTGCCCCGGATCTGGTTGACCAGAATCTGACTGCCCGCCGGAAACACGAACACTTCCTGGGGCGGCAGGGCCATGATGGCGTTCACCAGCTTCGGGGTCTGGGCGATCGCATCGATGGAAGCGGTGCCTCTTTGGAACGCAATCTTGTTCTCGGTGAGCAGATTCGCGACTTCGTCCAGCGTCTTCAGGGGCTGGAGTTTGGCCAGCACGGACCGGTCAGAAGGAACGCTCATCCGGATCTGCTCAACGTCGAAAATCTTGCGTTCGGCGAACATATTGGGGTTGTCGTTCTGGAACCTGGTCGCTTCCTCGGCCGTCGGCGCCGGCACGCCGGCGGCGATTTTGGCCTGAAGCTGCTGCACCAGAAGCGTATCGGCGGCCCGCTGGTTGAGCAGGACGAACTCCGGATCCTTGTCGATGCCCTCTTTGCGGGCTTCGTCGGCAAGCACCGTCCGTTCCACGATGAAATTGAGCGCCGCGCGCCGCTGCTCTTTCTGCTGCGCCGGCGGAACCGCAACCGCCCGGCTCAACTCGGCCTGAAGCTGACGCACGGTGATCTCCTGGCCCCCGACAGTGGCCACGACCTGACCGGTCGGCGCCTTGGGCGTGGAACCGGAATCGCAACCGCTCGCGACCAGCGCGAGAAGCGGAACCATCACATGATGTGCCTTAAAAAATCCCAAGAGTTACCGCTAGCTCTGTTTCGGTTGCGAATACGGGAACTAGCATAGGGCCTGCCGAAGATAAACGAAAGGAAGCCGGTCGATTGGGGTTTTGGCTAACGGAGCCCCCTTTACCACGTTTCCAGGTCGGGCTCGCCGTCCCATCGACATGGAATTTAGGTATCCTATTGC
>JAFKFF010000433.1 GCA_017307315.1 Alphaproteobacteria bacterium | reverse complement strand
CGATGCCGCCGCGCCGGCGCGCCGCGTCGGACCGGTCGAATTCTTTCAGCAGGTCCGCCGGGAGACCAAGAAGGTCACTTGGCCGACATGGAAGGAGACCTGGCTCACCACCGTGATGGTCTTCATCATGGTCGGTTTCACCATGATGTTCTTCTTCATTATCGACACCGTGCTTGCCTATGGTGAGCGTCTTTTGATCGGGGGCGCCGGATGAGCGAAGCCGCAGTGAAGTCCGATGCCAAATGGTATATCGTTCACACCTACTCGAATTTCGAGAAGAAGGTGGCCGAGGAGATCCGCCGCCAGGCTAAGATCCAGGACCTCGAGGACCATGTTGCCGATGTGATCGTGCCGACCGAAGACGTGATCGAGGTCCGCCGCGGGCAGAAGGTCAACTCCGAGCGCAAATTCCTGCCTGGTTATGTCCTTCTTCAGGCCAAGCTGACGGACGAGATCTATCATCTGGTGAAGAACATCCCGAAGGTGACGGGCTTTCTGGGCCAGAACAACAAGCCGATGCCGCTGCGTCAGGCGGAAGTGGACCGGATCCTCAACCAGGTGACCGAGGGCGCGGAACACCCCAAATCCACCATCACCTTCGAGGTTGGAGAGCAGGTGCGCGTCGCCGATGGTCCCTTCACCTCCTTCACCGGCACGGTGGAAGAGGTCGACGAGGACCGCTCGCGCCTCAAGGTGGCGGTCTCGATCTTCGGCCGGGCGACGCCGGTCGAGTTGGAATACACCCAGGTCGAAAAGGTCTGAGTGTGCAACTGCCGGGCTTGCCCGGCTTATCCCGCGGGAGGGGCTTTGGCTCCGCTTGAACCGCTAAGCCGCAAAGGAGGCGGCGAGGTATGGCAAAGAAGATTACCGGTTACATCAAGCTGCAGGTGCCTGCAGGGGCGGCCAATCCGTCCCCGCCGATCGGCCCGGCGCTCGGCCAGCGTGGCCTCAACATCATGGAGTTCTGCAAGGCGTTCAACGCCAAGACCCAGGATCAGGAAAAAGGAATGCCGATTCCGGTAACGATTACCGTATTTTCGGACAAGTCCTTCACTTTCGAGATGAAGACGGCGCCGGCCTCCTATTTCCTCAAAAAGGCGGCGAAGCTCCAGTCCGGTTCGAAGACCCCGGGCATCGCCAGCGCTGGCAGCGTGACCCGCGCCCAGGTGCGCGAAATCGCCCAGGCCAAGATGAAGGACCTGAACGCCAACGACATCGAGAACGCGATGCTGCTGATCGAGGGCTCGGCCCGCTCGATGGGCATCACGGTGAGGGACTAACCGCCATGGCCACCTCGAAGCGTTACAAGAAAGTCGTTGAAGGTCTGGACACCGCCAAGAGTTACACCGTGGAAGAAGCGGTGAAGCTGGTGAAGGCGCGCGCCACCGCCAAGTTCGACGAGACCATCGAATTGTCGCTCAATCTGGGCGTCGATCCCCGCCATGCCGACCAGATGGTCCGTGGCGTGGTCTCGCTGCCGTCCGGCACCGGCCGCTCTTT
>JAFKFF010000311.1 GCA_017307315.1 Alphaproteobacteria bacterium | reverse complement strand
GGCGCGCCGTTGGTGCAGACCGCGCAGTCGATGCGCGTGGACGAGATCATCGTCGCGGTCGAGGACAAGCGCGGCCTGGCGGTGTGGGACCTTCTGGAATGCCGCCTCAACGGCATCGAGGTGATCGATTACCTGAATTTCTGGGAACGGGAATTCGCCCAGATCGACGTGTCCAATGTCGGCCCGGGAACACTGGCCTTCACCGGCGGCTTCCAGTTCAGCCGCCGCCGTCGCGTCTTGAAGCGCGCAGCGGACTTCACCGTCAGCCTGCTGTTCCTGGCCGCAGTGCTTCCCGTCACCATCCTGGTCGCGCTGGCGATCAAGCTGGAAAGCAGGGGGCCGATCTTCTATCGCCAGGAGCGCGTCGGCCTGAACGGGCGCATCTTCCGGGTGTGGAAATTCCGCAGCATGCGCGTCGATGCCGAAAAGGACGGCGTGCCGCGCTGGGCTTGCGCCAAGGACAATCGCGTCACGCGCGTGGGCAAGTTCATCCGCGCCACGCGGATCGACGAAATTCCCCAGATCATTAACGTGCTGGAAGGGGATATGAGCTTTATTGGGCCCCGGCCCGAGCGGCCCTATTTCGTCGAGCAGCTGCGCCGCGAGATGCCCTATTACGACCTTCGGCATCGCGTCAAACCGGGGATCACAGGATGGGCGCAGGTGAATTACCGCTACGGCGAATCGATCGAGGATGCGCGGCAGAAGCTGGCTTTCGACCTCTATTACGTGAAGAACAACGATTTCTTCCTGGACCTGACCATCCTGGTTCAGACCGTGCGGGTGGTCTTGTTCGCGCACGGCGCGCAATGAAGTCGTCCTGAGCCGGGCCGCTTCAGGCGCAGACAGGATTTGAGCCGCACGTGACCCGCCCTCTTCACATTCTCCATGTCTTTCCGACCTTCCGGATCGGCGGAGCGCAGATGCGCTTCGTGGAACTGGCCAAGGGCTTCGGCGAGGCTTTCGCCCACACCGTCATCGCGCTGGACGGGGCCTACGGCGCCGCCAGGTTCCTGCCGCCCGGTCTTCGCATCACCCTTGGCGGCATGCCGTCCAAGGCCGGCTCCTTGCCCAAGCGGCTGGGACGCTATCGCGCCGAGATCACAGCGCACGCGCCCGACCTGCTCGTGACCTATAATTGGGGCTCGATCGAATGGGCGATGGCGAACTTCGCCGGCGGGGTCGGTCATATCCATATCGAGGACGGTTTCGGTCCTGAGGAAGCGGTGCGCCAATTCCGCCGCCGGGTGTGGACGCGGCGCCTGACCTTGTGCCGCAGCCAGGTCATCGTGCCCTCTCTCACCTTGCAGGCGCTGGCGCGCGATGTCTGGCGCCTCGATCCCGCACGGGTGCATTACATTCCGAACGGCATTCCCGCGCGCGATCCCGCCACTCCACGCGCCGTCCTGCCGGAGCTTCCGGCGGGCAGGCCGCGCATCGTGTGGGCGGGCGCGGTTCGCCGGGAGAAAAATCTTCCCCGGCTGCTCGACGCCTTCGCGCCCTTGCGCGACGACGCCTTTCTGATCGTCGCGGGCGAAGGGCCGGAACTTGAGCCGGCGCGACGCCAGGCCGAAGCGCTGTTCCTGGGCGGCTCGATCCTTTTCCTGGGCCGGCGGGAAGATGTGCGCGACATCCTTCCCCATTGCGACCTGATGGCGCTTTCCAGCGATACCGAACAGATGCCGCTGGTGGTGCTGGAAGCGATGGAGGCCGGCCTTCCCCTGGCCGCAACCGGGGTCGGCGATGTCCTCCACATGGTCTCGGATGCGAACCGGCCCTATATCGTTAACAAATCCGATACCGAATTGGGGAACGCCCTGCGGACTCTGGTGGCCGATACCGGCCTTCGCCATGCGGTGGGGACGGCCAATCGCCGCCGCTTCCTGCAAGATTACCAGGCGGAAGCTATGATCGCCGCCTATGCCGCGCTTTTCCGCCGCACGGCGGGGGAAAAGGTCCGGGTTGCTTAACAATTTCGATGGCAATCCCAGCTTAAAACGGAACCCGGGGACCGAACCGGAATCCGGGATTTCGAACGGAAATCTTGTTTACTACCCTGCGCAAGAGAGGTTGTGGCGTTGATGTCCCCAAGATTAGTTTCCGGAAGAATTTCGAGGACAGAAGCGCGCGCGTCGCGGGGCAAGGCATGACATCGAAAACCGCGTCCGCGCACCCTTCCGAAATCATCCACATCAAGCCCAGCAAGGGGCTGGTGGATATCGACTTCAAGGCCATGTGGCAGTTCCGCGACCTCCTGCTCGCCTTCGCCGAGCGCGATATCCGGCTGCGCTACCGCCAGACCGTGCTGGGCGGGATCTGGGTGATCCTGCAGCCCCTGATGAGCGCGCTGATCTTCGCGGTGGTGTTCGGTTTCATCGCCAAGATGCCGAGCCAGGGCGTGCCCTATTTCCTGATCGCCTTTGCCGGAATGATGGGATGGACCCTGTTCCAGGGCAATATCACCCGCGTCACGCCGTCTCTGATCGGCAATGGACCGCTGATCCGCAAAGTCTATTTTCCCCGCCTGCTGGCGCCCTTGGGCGTGGTGCCCAGCGTGCTGCTCGATTTCGCCGTCAGCATGGCGGTGATGGTGGTGCTGCTGCTGGTTTATCGGGTGACGCCGAATTGGGGCCTGCTCGTGTTCCCGCTCTGCGTGCTCATCGTCCTGATGTTGTCGCTGGGCATGGGCCTGATCGGCGCCAGCCTGTCGGTCAAATATCGCGACATCCAGCACATCGTGCCGTTCGCCACCCAGCTTTTCATGTATGCGAGCCCGGTGGGCTATTCGATCTCGGCGGTGCCCGAGCGCATCCGTCCTTATTACATGCTCAACCCCCTGGCCGAGCCGATCGACATGATCCGCTGGTCGATCCTGGGAATCGGCAAGCCGGATTTCTTCTATCTCGGCTATTCCTTCCTGGTGTCGGCGGCCATCCTGTGGCTGGGCCTGGTGGTGTTCAGAAGTTGCGAGCGGGAATTTGCCGATGTCATCTGAGTTTGCGATTTCCGCGCGCGGAATTGGAAAATCCTACCATATCGCGCACAAGAAGCAGCACGGCACGATGGCGGAAGCCCTGCTGCACCGCCTGCGCAACCCTTTCGAGCGTGCCAACACCGAAGAGATGTGGGCGCTGAAGGATGTGAGTTTCGACGTTCCGCACGGCGAGATCGTGGGCCTTCTGGGCCGCAACGGCGCGGGCAAGAGCACGCTCCTGAAGATTCTCAGCCGCATCACCGAGCCGACCGCGGGCGAGGCGCGCCTGTCCGGGCGCGTCGGCAGCCTGATCGAGGTGGGCACCGGCTTTCAGCCGGAATTGACCGGCCGCGAGAATATCTTCCTCAACGGCGCGATCCTGGGGATGCGCCGGCGCGAGATCGCCAAGCGCTTCGACGAGATCGTGGATTTCTCGGGGGTGGAAAAGTTTCTCGACACCCCGGTGAAGCATTATTCCAGCGGCATGTATGTGCGACTCGCCTTCGCCGTCGCCGCGCATCTGGACACCGATATTCTCCTGGTGGATGAAGTTCTTTCCGTCGGCGACGCCGAATTCCAGAAGAAGTCGCTGGGCAAGATGGACGATGTCGCCAATTCCGGCCGCACCGTCATCTTCGTCAGCCACAATGTCGCGGCGATCGAAACGCTATGCCGCCAGGGCCTGTTCTTCCGCGGCGGACAGCTGCTCTATTCCGGGCCCATCGCCGACGCGCTGGCGGAATATCACAAGTCGCTGAAGTATTTCTCCACCGGCGCGGTCCAGCCCGTCGCGATCAAGAATTGCAAATATCTGCGCACCATGGATGTGGTGGACGATACCGGCGAATCCACGCGCGTCATTCCTTTGGGAACGCCGCTCAGGATCCGGATCCGCGCGGAATTTCCCGACCAGATCGATCATCCGATCTTCATCGCCCATGTCGACAATTCCTCGGGCCAGCAGGTTCTGAGCGTGGCGTCGCCCAAGACCGAGCGGGGCATTCCCGGCGTCTTCGGCACGAGCGACATTTCCTGCATCATCGAGCATCTGCCTTTGCCGCCGGGCGAATATTTCCTGCGGCTGTGACTTTCCAAGGGCGGCGAGCGCCTGGAAGAGACGCCGCCCGCGATCATGTTCACCGTCGCCAATGCCGATACCTTCAAGGACGGCTGGGGCGCCCGGCGCGGCATTTGCGTGGCGGGATCGCGCTGGAAAGCGATGAGCGTTTTCGCCGACACCGAGAAAGTGGCCTGACCGTCGGGCGGCGAATTCGATGCCGTTCATGTCTTCCGCAGCAGGCCCATCGTCGAATGCGATTGGGGATTTACTGTCCTTAGAACGCCGCGGTCGCGGGGGGCGGGCTTGTCCGAAAGGATGGCGTGCATGAAATTTCTCTTCGTTTCGGGCTTTCAGCACCTTCCCCAGGCCTATGGCGGGATCATGGCGAACACCCATGAGATCGCGGTCGAACTCAAGCAGCGCGGCCATGAAATCGTTGTGGCGGCGAACATGGAGCCCAAGGATCGCGTCGGCTTTCGCACCCGGCTGATGGGCCGGCTTGTCGGCAAAAAGCGGGTCAGCGACCGGCTGATGGGCTATCCGACATACCGGCGCTGGGACATTCGCCAGGCCCTGGAAGACATCGTGCAACGGGAGTGCCCCGATGTTGCGGTCGTGCAGGCTCTTTATCAGGTCGAGCTGGGAAAAATCCTGGACCGCCTTTCCATTCCGATGATCGTCTATTTCCACGATGTGCTGTTCGACCTTATCGATGGCGATCCCAGCACATTGCGCAATGCCCTGTTCCTTTCGAATTCCCAGTTCACCGCCCGGGCCTATAGGGAGAAATATGGGCTGGAAAGCGCGGTCCTGCCGCCTCTGTTCCGGACCGAACTTTATCGCACCGCGACCGAGCCGGCCTATGTGACCCTGATCAATCCGCAAATCTTCAAAGGCAGCGATGTCGCGCTGGAGCTTGTCGCGCGCTGTCCCGACATTCCGTTCTGCTTCGTGGAATCCTGGCGGCTGACGGTCGAGCAGGAAGCGGAAATGCGCGCCCATGCGCGGAAATTTCCCAACCTGACATTCCGCAACAGGACGGCAGACATGAAGAGCGTCTACCGGCAGACCAAGATTCTGCTCGCGCCCAGCCGGCTGGAGGAAGGGTGGGGGCGCGTGGCGTCCGAAGCCCAATATAGCGGCATTCCGGTCCTGGCCTCGAGCCGCGGCGCGTTGCCGGAGGCGGTTGGCCCCGGAGGCCTGTTGCTCGATCCGGATGCGCCGATAGAAGATTGGGTGAAGGCGCTTCGCCGGCTCTGGGACGACAAGACCCACTACGCCGCCTTGTCGGCCGCCGCGCTGCGCCATGCGGAACGCGCCGACATCCGCACCTCGGCGCAGATCGACACGCTGCTGGCCCTGGCGGAAAAAGCCGCTCTTCTGCGCCGCTCTCCCGGCGCGTCGAACCTTGCGGAAAGGCGGACGGGATGATGCTGCTGCTGCACCGGATCCTGCGCCGCGCCCGGCGGATGATGAATGACGCCGCCATGCGGCGGCGGGGCAAAAGGCTGAGCGGACAGCCGCGCGCGCCCCGCGCCTTGCCGTCCCTGGAAGGCCTGGCCGGCTGCGCCACCCTGGTGGTGACGGCGCATCCCGACGACGAAGCGATAGCGGCCGGGGCCATCCTGGCGCGATTCCCCAGGACCGGCGTGATCAGCATCACCGATGGCGCGCCGCGCCGGGGCAATTTCGCGCGCAACGCCGGCTTCGACAATTGGATGGACTATGCCGGCGCGCGTCATCGCGAGGCGGAAGCGGCCCTGGCGCTTTTGGGGCGGAAGATCGAGCCCTTGTCCAATCTGGGCATCGCCGACCAGGAGGCCGCCTTCAACATGGTGCCGGCAGCGCGCTATCTGGCGGCACGGTTCAGGAATTTCAGCCATGTCGTGACGCATGCCTATGAAGGCGGTCATCCCGATCATGACGCCACGGCTTTCAGCGTCCACGCCGCTTGCGCCTTGATCGCCAAGCAGGGAGAAACCCCACCGGTCATCGTGGAGGCGCCACTGTACAACGCGCCCGGCGGCGTGTTCCAGCACAGCAAATTCCTGCCCCATCCCGACGCCGGCCCGACCGTTCGCTTCGCGCTTTCGTCCGCCGAGCAAGACCTCAAGCGCCGGATGTTCGAATGCCATGTCACCCAGCGTTCGGTGTTCGAGCCGTTCGACATCGAGACGGAAAGCTTCCGCGTCGCGCCGCGCTATCATTTTTGTATCGTCCCGCATTCCGGCGATGCCGGATACAATCAGTATATGGGCGCCTTCACCGGGCGCGTCTGGCGCGCCCATGCCTGGCGGGCGATGCGCGAGTTGAACCTGGTGGAAGAATTGGCTTAAGCGCTAACCCGCCCGGCGGTTGCGCCTTAGTTTGACCAGGACAAGCGCCTGTTTGAGCGCGCCCAAATCGTAGGCGATCGACCGGGTATGGCTGAAGATGCGCTGCCGGCTCAGGCTTGGGAGCGCCGCGACGAGCTTCAGGAAGCTGGTCGCCACGCGGCGTATACGCCAGCGGGGAAAAGCGAAAGACGGCTGCTTCGTCGCCGCGTCTTCATGCACTTCTTCCAATGTGAACATGGTGCGGCCATGGCGGAAGAAGCGGTGATGAATCCAGCGCCAGGACAGCTGATCTTTTTGCACGATGTGGCGGACCCGGGCCCGCGGCGCGAAGCCGATTTTGTGGCCGCGCTCATGCGCGCGCTTGACGAATTCCGCATCCTCACCCATCAGGCCGTATTTTCCGACCAGGAATTTCTCGTCCAGGCGCGCGCCCCGCTCCCAGACCGACCGGCGTATCGCCATGTTCGGGCCGGAAACGTTATAGGGCTCTATCTCGCCTTCCGCGTAATCGGGAGTCTGGGCGTATAGGACGGTGAGCCATGCGGGCGGCATGGGCCAGCTTGGCGGCGTATCGCCGAACTCCGGAAGGATGGCGCCGCCGAAGACCGTGCATTGCGGCAGGGCATCCGCCGTGCGCCGCCACTGAACCAGCCAGTCCCGGTCGGGCAGCACGTCATCGTCGGTCATGACGATCAGATCGCCTCGCGCCATGGTCAGCGCCCGGTTCATGGCCTTGGATTTTCCCAGGTTGGTTTCGACCGCGTATTTCAGCGGCAACCGGTCCTTCCATTTCAGGACGCGGGCCTCGGTGTCATCGGTGCTGCCATTGTTGACGATGACGAGCTCCCAGCCCTCCGGTGGCGCTTCCAGCGCGCTCATCGCCGCCAGCGTCCGATCGATCGTGTCGGCGCCATTGTGGGTCGCCATCAGGACCGAGATCATCCCGCTATCGCTCACGACGCGGCCTCCCGCGACGGGCGAGGCTTGCGGCTGAAGCAGAGCCAGGCTGCCTGCTGCAGCGCGCCAAGGTCGCAGGCAAGGCCATGCGCCTGGCGGAACAGCTGCCGTTCGTTCCGGCGCAGGGCCGCAGGCACCAGGCGAGCGAGAGAGCCGAGCGCGCTGGGGATGCGATGATGCGGGAAACGGAATTGAAGACGGCCGGCATTATCCTGGCGCACATCCAGCAGCATGAAGTCGCATCGCCCGCCCCGGACAAACCGGCGGTAGATCCAAGACCAGGTCAACTGGTGCGGCTGGATGATGTGGCGCAAGCGCGCCTTGGGGGAAAATCCCATCCGGTGCCCGGCGCGCGCCAGACGATTGATGAATTCGGTGTCCTCACCCATGATCCCGCCGCTGCCCACGGAAAGCTCGGTGTCGAAGCGGTGTCCTTCGTCGCGGACCGACCTGCGAATGGCGATGTTGGCGCCCGCCGCGTTGTACAGTCCCGTCTTCCAGGATGGCGCCAGCGGCCCTTCCGGCGCGTCATGAGTCGCACCATACAAGATCCCGTATTCGCCGGCGGGAAGGACCGATGGGGGGCGCATGGCGCCGAATTCGGGAACGACGGCGCCGCCGAAAAAGGAGCATTGAGGGAAATTTCCGGCGGTGCTGTCCCATTGGATGAGCCAGTCGGGATCGGGCAGAACATCGTCATCCGTCATGACGATCAAATCCCCGCGCGCCAGCTTCAGGCCGGCATTGAGCGCGTGGGACTTTCCCAGCCTCGGCTCGATCCTATAGGTGAGCGGCAGCCGGTCTTGCCATGCCAGGACCCGTGCCTCGGTGTCGTCGGTACTGGCATTGTTGACCACCAGCAATTCCCATCCGCCTTTGGGCGCCTGCAACAGGCTCAATGCTTCCAGGGTGCGCGCGATGGTGTCGGACCCGTTATGGGTCGCCAGGATGACGCTGATCATGGTGTCTTGCCTTGCGACGAGAAGGCTTGGCGAAGCGCGCCCAGATCATAGGCGAGCGCCCGGGACTGCCGGAAAGCATCGGTCCTGTCGTTTCGCGCCAGCGCCAGCAGCCAGCGCAGGCCCGAGCCCGGCAGGCCGCGAAGCGAGCGCCAGGGAAAGCCGGCAGATTCCCCGCGCGCCCGGGCTTGCAGGAACGCGGTGCGGCCGTGACGGTAGAAGCGCCGGTGAATCCAGCGCCAGGACGTTTGATGCGGGTGAATGATATGGCGAAGGCGCGCTTTGGGCGCGAAACCGATCTGCAAGCCCGATGCGCCCAGCTGGCGCACGAATTCGGTATCTTCGCCCATCAGGCCCGCCCGGCCGATCAAATAGCCTTCGGCGAAGCGATGGCCCGCGTCCCGCACGGATTTGCGGATGGTGAGGTTTGCGCCGGAGACGTCGTACAGGCTGGTTCCCCGCATCGGCTGGATCGCACCTTCGCCATGGTCCGGGCTGGCGCCATAGAGCAGGCCGAAATAGCTGCTCGCGACAATCGGCGCCGGGCCTTCGAAAGCCGGGACGATGGCGCCCCCGAAGGCCGCGCATTGCGGATGAAGGGCGGCGACGCGCGCGATATCCGTCAGCCAGGTCCGGTCGGGAAGGACATCGTCGTCCGTCATGACGATGAGATCGCCCTTGGTCTCGCTCAGTCCCCGGTTGAGCGCGAAGGATTTCCCCAGCCGCGGTTCGGCCAGACAGGCGAGAGGCAGCCGGTCTTTCCATGCCAGCACGCGCGCTTCGGTATCGTCGGTGCTGGCGTTGTTGACCACCAGCAATTCCCAGCCGCCGTCCGGCACGTCCAGCCCCGCCATGGCTTCGAGCGTGCGCTCGATCGTGTCGGCGACGTTATGGGTGGCGAGCAGGACCGACATCATGGCGCGGCCCCCGCAAGATGCGGGACGGGCTTTTTC
>JAFKFF010000432.1 GCA_017307315.1 Alphaproteobacteria bacterium | reverse complement strand
ATGGCGGTCTCTACTAAGAAAGTTACACGTTGCTCGACATCCAGCGGAGAGAACACAGGTGCCTGGGTGTTAATCTGCACCTGAACATTTGTGATGTCTGGGACGGCGTCGATTGGGAGCCTATTGTATTGATAGGTGCCGAAGGCAACGAAACCAAAAACTGCCAACATTACGAGCCAACGATTGCGGATCGCGATATCAATGATACGGTCGATCACGCGCGGACCTCCGAACTTCCTATCCGGTAGAGCGCGTCCACATCCACAACACCAATAAGGCCATCGCCTGCTTGGCCGGTATGCGTCGCGCCAATGACTGTATTTACGACGGTTATCGCAAAATCGTCCTCGCAGAACACGACCAGGAAACAGCGGCGGTGGGCGAGCAACCCCTCTTTGTTATCGTATTTGTAGTTGCCGCCCTCGCCTCGACCATGACCTTGTCCAAACGCATCGAGAACCGTAAATCCGGGAAATTGCGGTAGCCCATGCAATGCCGCAATAACTTGGTTGAGCTTGTGAGGTTGTATAATCGCTTCGATGCGTTTCATATCATTCCTCTTCCGCTTCGCCCTTGAGCAAGTCGGCCTTTACCAAATGGCTGTTGACGGTCTCTTTCCTTTCGCCTGCCCGGAGGCCGCTGACGATCTCCACTGCTGTTTGAGAGCGCCGCCCGACAGTTACTTCCCGAACTGCGAAACCGCGCCAGTCTTGAACGAATACAGCCGGCTTCCCGTTCATGCTTTGCAGCGCACTGGGCAAGACGGCAATTGCTGCCTTGGATTCTGAGATGATTACATCTCCAGTCACAAACTGTCCCGGCACCCATTCATTTCTTGCATTATCGACGGTCGCCCTGGCAACGACGCTTTGATTATCTGCGTCACCAGAGGGTGCAACATAGTCAAGGCGCACTTCAGCTATAAAGTGACCATCCGTCGCCATAACCTTGACTGGCATCCCTGATCGAATATGTCCCAAATCACGTGCAAAAACCGCAAATTCCACCCATGCTGTAGACAGATCTGCTACTCGCATTAGAACCGTATCGCTATTTACGGTCTCTCCTACATTCGCTTTCCGATCAAGGACCGTGCCCTTGATGGGCGACGATATCCGGTAATCTTGGAGGCTAGCGCTGGATTCCACAGTGAGAAGAGTGTCGCCACGAGATACGGCGTCACCAATGCTCTTGTTTATGGCGCGAATGGTACCAGGATATTTCGCTCGAATTCCTTGCTCTTTCTCACCGTTGGATTTCACCGAGCCATAGAGCGTTATTGTTTCCCGTATCTCAGCAGGCCCAGCCACAGCCGTTTGAATCCCAGCAGCTTTTGCCGCTTCTGGCGTAATTGCGGCAACACCGGGAATAGAAGCCGCCTCCTTTTTGGCCGATGGAGAGGTGCCCTCCTCTGAACAACCAACGAGAGCAAGCAATGCGATTGCAGTGACTAAGCCTGAGCGCAGCTTATAAAGCGTCTTCATTGTTCAGACCCTGTCTCGTCGCTCGGTGCGAGCCGTTCGGTTTCCGCTCGCGCCGTTTGAAGACGAGCGAGCGCTGCGATATAATTTTTTCTCTGCTCAAAGAAAGACCGCTGCGCGTCCAAAACTTCGAGGTATTCGAACGCGCCACTGCGATAGCCCTCGAGGGCCTGCTGATAAGCATTTTCTGCTTGTGGTAGAGATTGGCCCCGGATGCTGTTGACTTCTCGCCAAGCCGACTGCCAACCGGTCCAAGCGACTATGAGCTCCTGAGATCGCTCGATCTCCCACTGACGGCGATCCTGATCGACTTTCCGAAATTCAGCTTGTGCGCGAGCTATCTCACCTTGGTTTTGGTTCAAGATGGGAATCGGCACAGAGAGGCCGGCCAGGAATGTCACCCCGCCCACTCCCGCCGTTTGCCTAACTCCAGTGCTCGCCGTTATGTCAGGAACGGCATTAGCTTCCGCCAATCGTAGCTCAGCCGCACGCATTTCCGAAAGGCGCTGGAAGTGAAGAAAGTCTGGCGCTGAGCGATACCTAGCTTCGTAGGCTGCGAGCGGCTCTGGTTGATCGACCTGAGCGACATTTAGGTCTGTAAGCCGCTGGGTAACAGTTTGCGCGCCCCAAAAGCGGCCTAACCTTTGTAGCGCGGCCGTGCGTTCCAGTTCGGCGACCTGCCGTGCCGTCACACTACTTGAGTACGCCACCTCAGCCTTGCTGCGCTGGAAAAGCGGGTCGCGAGCCGCCGCCACACGCCGGTTTACATCTGCGAGGACTTGCTTCGCGGCAGCCTCAGTTTCGACCGCGATATTCACCCCATCCTGCGCTGCTACAGCTTGGGAGTAGGCGACGGTCACGTCCTTCGCTAAATCCAGCTTAGCGGCGGCGGCGTCAACTTCCGCCGTTTTCCGGCCAGCCAAAGCGATACCTTGACGAGCCTCACGCTTGCCGCCCAGCTCGATTAACTGAGAGACGCCGACAGTGGTTTCAGTGGCACTAAACCCGCTGGCGGGACCTGCACCACCAAAATTCTCTATTTGCACCGAACCCGCGGGATTGGGATAAAGCTTCGCTTGCTGCTCTGT
>JAFKFF010000431.1 GCA_017307315.1 Alphaproteobacteria bacterium | reverse complement strand
CCTTCACGGTGCGCATCGGTTCCGCCGACCTGCCCTGGGTTCCTTATGTCGAAGGGCTCTACGGCTATCGCTATCTCGAGAATGTGATGATCGACCGCGACAAGTTCGGCACCTCGTCCGACTGGGGCGTTCATATCCTGGGCACAATGTTCGACGGCATCCTCAATTATCAATTCTCGGCGGTTAACGGCGGCGGTTACAAGAAGACGCCGGTGGGCGGGCTTGCCAACCGCTTCAACCAGTTCGATTTCGAAGGCCGCATCAGCGCCGCCTATCAGGGCTTCAACCTGGCGGTGGGCGGCTATACCGGCAAGCTGGGTGCGGCGTCCGGCGCCACCACGTTCCACACCGCCCAGCGCTTCGATGTTCTGGGTGCCTATGTGGCGAACGGCCTGCGTGTCGGCGTGGAATATTTCACGGCCAGCAACTGGACCACGGTAAGTTCGGTCCTGTCGGATGGCGCCCATGGCGTGTCCGGCTTCGCCTCCTACAATTTCCTGCCGGAATGGGGCGTGTTCGCCCGCTACGATGCCGTCAATCCCACCACCAAGACGGCTCCGCTCAAGAACGACAATTATTATACGTTCGGCATCACCTACAGCCCGATCAAGATCGTGGATTTCTCGCTGGCCTACAAACATGGCGGCGTCGGCCACGGCACCTTGTCCACTTCGAACGGCACGATCGGCGGGTCGGTCAACGGGTCCTACAACGAAGTCGGCATCTGGGGTGATTTCCAGTGGTAGCCTGATGACGCGGCTTCGGCCGCGTCATTCTTTCTTGAAAATTTTCGCGCCCTGGAGCGGCGCAAACGAAAGGATGAATATATGAAACGCACGATCAAAGCCTTATCGGCGGCTTTTCTGGCAACGACACTTCTGTCCGGCGGCGCGCTGGCCGCCACCAACCTTACCGGCACCGGCGGCACCGCGATCTATCCGGTGCTACAGGTCTGGGCGCAGAAATATCAGCAGAAGAACGGCGCCCAGGTGAACTACCAGGCGATCGGTTCGGGCGGCGGCATCAAGCAGATCGAAGCCAAGACCGTCGATTTCGCCAATTCCGACAAGCCGCTGATGCATGACGAGATTGCCGCCAATCACCTGGTGCAGTTTCCGCAAGTGGTGATTTCGATCGTGCCGGTGGTCCATCTTCCGGGCATCCAGGCCGGCCAGATGGTGCTGGACGGGGTGACTCTGTCGAAGATCTTCCTGGGCCAGATCAAGAAATGGAACGATCCGGCAATCGTCAAATTGAACCCGAAAGTGCCGTTGCCGAACATGTCGATCTTGACGGTGCATCGTTCGGATGGGTCGGGCACCACCTTCAACTTCACCAACTATCTGGGCAAGGTGAACCCGGAATGGCAGAGCAAGGTCGGCGCCGACACGGCGGTGTCCTGGCCCGGCGGCATCGGCGGCAAGGGCAATGCCGGCGTGGCGGCGAGCGTGCAGCAGACGGTGGGCTCGATCGGCTATGTCGAATACGCTTATGCCAAGCAATCGAATCTGGTTC
>JAFKFF010000310.1 GCA_017307315.1 Alphaproteobacteria bacterium | reverse complement strand
GCGAAGATAGCGCGCCATCGCCTCGGCGTCGGCGATGCCGCGCAAGGTGAGCGCGCGGGCGTGATCCTAGCCGCCCGGCTCGGCGGGCGCCGCCTTGGCATGGCGCAGGATATAGAGACGTTTCATGCCGCTTTTCCGCGCTTTCCCCGCAAGTCAGCCGCGACTCTAATGATCTTGACCCAAGCCTAGCAACCGCGTCACAAAACCAATTCACGATAAGGTTTACAGGCGTATGGCGACGAACAAGACCCCCGGAAAATGGCGCAAACGCACCATCGGCGTGCGCGGCGGCACCATGCGCTCGCCCTTCCAGGAGACCAGCGAGGCGCTCTTCATCACCTCCGGCTATGCCTATGAGAATTCCGAGGAAGCCGAAGCCCGCTTCAAGGGCGAAATCCCCGGCTATCAATATTCCCGCTACGCCAATCCCACCGTCACCATGTTCGAGGAGCGCATGGCGATGCTGGAAGGCGCGCCCCTGGCCCAGGCCACCGCCACCGGCATGGCGGCGGTGTCGGCGGCACTTCTGTCGGCGCTCAATGCCGGCGATCATATCGTGGCGGCCAAGGCGATGTTCGGCTCCTGCCTGAATGTGGTGACCGACATCCTGCCCCGTTTCGGCGTCAGCCACACTTTGGTCGATGGCGGCGACGTCTCGGCCTGGCAGGCGGCGATCAAGCCCAACACCCGCATGTTCTTCCTGGAAACGCCGTCCAATCCCACCTTGTCGATCGTCGATCTGAGGGCGGTGGCCAAGGTGGCGGGCGATGCCGGCATCACTCTGGTGGTGGACAATGCCTTCGCCAGCCCGATCCTGCAGCGGCCGCTGGAATTCGGCGCCCATGTCTCGGTCCATTCCTCGACCAAATATATCGACGGCCAGGGCCGCGCCCTGGGCGGCGTGGTCTGCTGCACGGAGGAGTTCTACAAGAAATATCTGCAGACCTGGATCCGCAACACCGGCCCTTCGATCAGCCCCTTCACCGCCTGGCTGCATCTGAAGAGCCTGGAAACGCTCGACATGCGCATGCGCCAGCATTGCGAGAACGCCGCCAAGGTGGCGGATTTCCTCGCCGGCCAGCGCAAGGTGACGCGGGTGCTCTATCCCTTCCGCGCCGACCATCCCCAGCACAATCTGGCCCGCGCCCAGATGGAAGCGGGCGGCGGCATCGTCGCCTTCGAGATCGAAGGCGGCAAGAAGGCGGCTTACAAGCTGTCGAACGCACTCGGCATCATCGACATCTCCAACAATCTGGGCGACGCCAAGAGCATCATCACCCATCCGGAGACCACCACCCATTCCAAGCTGACGCCTGAGGCGCGCGCCGAACTGGGCGTCACGTCGGGCCTGTTGCGCCTGTCGGTGGGCCTGGAAGACGCCGACGATCTCTGCGAAGACCTGGAACAGGCGATCAAGGCGGCTTAAGCCCCCTCGCCTTCCTTCACCAGCAGCGCCAGCGGGTTCGGCTTGGGCGCCGCGATCCGCCGCAAGGTGTTGGTGTCGCGGTGATCGAAAGCCGGCGTCTTGCCCCGAACCGCCAGGTCCGTGCGCGTCACATAGCTCCAGCTGTCGTCGTCGTGGAACGTGATGTCGATGCGGTAATAGTCGGTGCGGAAGGCTTCATCCAGGAAGATGGTGGAGCAGATGCCGAATTTGGGATCGCCGCGCCGCGCTTCCACGCAAATTTGCTTGTCGCCCGGCTTGGCGTATCCGCCCGCCAGCACCACCTGCCCGCGCGGAATGGCGATGGTCTGCATGATCAGGCCCGTCGCCGGCTCCCACAGCCAATAGCCGACCTGGTCGTGGAAGGTGATGGCTTCCTCGGGCGTGTTGATGTGGATGTGATAGCGCAGCCCGTAAAGCAGCTGCGGCCCGTTGGCCTGGGAGTCGATGGGCTCCATCACGATATGCTCCCGGAAGACGCGCCGCTCGGGACCATCGGCCTTGGGATTGACGTCCACGCCCTGGTCGGACGCCCATGTCCCCGCCAGGCGGGCGAGCGGCCCCAGATTGGCCAGGGTATCGGGAGAATTTTCCGGCTCGGTGAAAATATCGTCGGGAATGTTCGGCATGGCGTCCTCGGCTCGCCTGCGGAATTTGCAGGACGGGCATGGCGATAACAAGCCGATGGCGGCGCGTCCAGCGTTCGACGCCCCCCGGGGCATCGCCTATCATGCCGCCATGTCTTCCCGCGCCTTTTCCATCCGGCCCGTGTGTTCGTCCGACGATCTGGCGGCGACGATGGCGCTGTTCAACGCCTATGCCGCCTTTCTGGGCATCGACCTCTCCTACCAGAATTTCGCCGACGAGATGGCGGCGATGCCGGGCAAATACGCCCCGCCCAAAGGCGCCTTGCTGCTGGCGCGCGGGCCGGACGGCGCGGCGCTGGGCTGCGTCGGCCTGCGCCCCCTGGACGATGGCGCCTGCGAGATGAAACGGCTCTATGTGACGCCGCAAGGCCGGGGCCTGGGTCTGGGGCGGGCGCTGGCGGAAGCGGTGGTCGGCGAAGCCCGCCGCATCGGCTATGAGGAGATGCGGCTCGACACTCTGCCCCGGCTCGCCGCCGCCATCGCGCTCTACCAAGACATGGGCTTTGTCCGCATCCCGGCCTATTACGACACGCCCATCGCGGGCACGCTCTTCTTCGCCCTCTCCTTGCGCTCATGACCGGCATGCGGCGGCGCGCCTGCTCCACCACGCCGCCTCGATCTATGCTAGGCTGAGAATCCAGGAGCGTCCGATGGCCGAACACAAGATCGCACTGGAATGGAAGAAGGGCGACGAGCCTTTCACCTACGACACCTATTCGCGCAATCACCAAATCACTTTCAAGGACGGCGTGGCGAAAACCTTCTCCGCCGCCGCCGTTTATCGCGGCGACGCGACGAAGGGCGACCCGGAAGACCTGTTCGTCGCCGCGCTTTCCTCCTGCCACATGCTAAGCTTCCTTGCCATCGCCGCGCGCAAGCGGATCACTGTCGTGTCTTACGACGACGACGCCTCGGGCTGGCTGGAAAAGGAAGGCGGGAAATTGTGGATGACGCGCGTGGTGCTGCGTCCGCGCATCGTCTTCGAGACCGCGCCCGATGCGGCGACCGTGGACGAGATGCATCATCTGGCGCATGAGGCCTGCTTCATCGCCAATTCCGTCAGGACCGAGGTGCGGGTGGAACCGCGATAGGCGGTCACTTCCGGGGGCGGCAATGGAAAAGCCGCGCACCGCTTTCATCGTCGCGGTGCTCGCACGGGCGGAACGGCCATCCATTTCCCGGGCCGGCATGCCTGACGCGCCGCCGATTCGGCGGCGGTTCCGCCGCGAATCCGCCTGTGCGTGGCATCAACTGTGGCGCGGTTAACGCTTGCACGTGCTTTGCGGCCTTTGCGATAATCCCGCGCATGTACGAGCGCCAGACCAGATCCATCCATGTCGCGGTGAAACCGAATTATCTGCACGACCAGTCCGACCCGTCGGACGACCGCTATGTCTGGTCTTACACTGTCACCATCGCCAACAAGGGCGAAGAGCCGGTGCAGCTGATCTCGCGCTATTGGAACATCGTCGATGCGGTGGGTCGGGTGCAGGAAGTGCGCGGCCCCGGCGTGGTGGGGGCCCAGCCGGTGATCGCGCCGGGCGAAAGCTTCGAATATACCAGCGGCTGCCCGCTGGAGACCGCCTCGGGCGTCATGAGCGGCCGCTATCAGATGAAAGCCGCCTCGGGCGAGGCTTTCGAGGCCGAAATCCCCGCTTTTCTGCTGGAAAGCCCCTTCGAGAAGCGCCAGCTTCACTGACCCTCCCGCGGTCGTTGGCCGGTCGCACGGAATAATGTTCCGCCGGGTTGCAACTTTTCCGCTTCATTGCGTCTAATGTGGAGCATCGGCCAGGAAAAGTGCGAAGCGGTTTTCCATCCGGACGTGCGACCTGAAAAAATGCCAACCGAACCTGGACGCTTCATGAACGATTTCAGACCCAAGACCCGGCCCACCCGCCAGGAAGCCGAAGAGGCCATTCACACGCTGCTACGCTGGGCCGGCGACGATCCTTCGCGCGAGGGCCTGGCGGACACGCCCGCGCGCGTCGCCCGCGCCTTCGAGGACTGGTTTTCCGGCTACGCCCAGGACCCGGAAGCCTATCTCGCCCGCACCTTCGAGGAAGTGTCGGGCTATGACGATATGGTGATCCTGAAAGACATCCGCTTCGAATCCCATTGCGAGCATCACCTCGCCCCCATCATCGGGCGCGCCCATGTCGGCTATCTGCCCAACAACAAGGTGGTGGGCATTTCCAAGCTGGCGCGGGTGGTCGATGCCTTCGCCCGCCGCCTGCAGGTGCAGGAGAAGATGAACGCCCAGATCGCCCAATGCATCCAGAAGGTGCTGGAGCCCAAGGGCGTGGCGGTGGTGATCGAGGCGGCGCACCAATGCATGACCACGCGCGGGGTGCACAAGACCGGCGTCACCATGGTGACATCGACCATGCTGGGCGATTTCCGCACCAACGACGTGACGCGGCGCGAATTCCTCAACATCATCGGCAATCCGGCGTCGCGACAGGACCGTTGAGAGCATGACCGCGCTGGAGATGATCAAGACCCTGATCGGGTTCGACACCACCAGCCGCGGCTCCAACCTGGCCTTGATCGACTTCGCCGAGGATTACCTGAAAAGCCATGGCGCGCGCTGTCGCCGCAGTTACGACGTCACGCGCGCCAAGGCCAATCTTCTGGCCACCTTCGGCCCCGAAGGCGATGGCGGCTATGTGCTGTCGGGCCATACCGATGTGGTGCCGGTGGACGGGCAGGACTGGTCGTCCGACCCGTTCAAGCCGGAAGTGCGCGGCACGCGGCTTTACGGGCGCGGCGCCTGCGACATGAAAGGCTTTCTGGGCGTTGCGATGGCGCTGGCGCCGGAGATCGCCGAGGCGAAGCTGAAGCGGCCGATCCATCTGGCGCTCTCTTACGACGAAGAGATCGGCTGCAATGGCGTGATCGGGTTGCTGGAGGATCTGAAGGCGCAGGCGATCAAGCCGGCGCTGGCGATTATCGGCGAGCCCACCCTGATGAAGGTAGTGGGGGCGCACAAGGGCGGCGCGGTGCTCCACACCAAATGCCGCGGCCATGAACATCATTCCAGCGCGCCGGAAAAAGGCGCCAATGCGGTGATGATGGCGGGCGAGTTCGTCAAGCTGCTGGACGATGTCTGGGACGGGCTGCGCGCCGATACCGATCCGCGCTTCGATCCGCCCCACTCCACCGTGCAGGCCAACATGATCGAAGGCGGCACCGCCTCGAACATCCTGGCGCGCGAGGCGCTGGTGACCTGGGAATATCGCGCCCTGCCCGACCGCGATGCCAATGCCATCGTCGAAACCGTGGCGCGGCGGGCGAAGGACGAGATTCTCCCCAAATATGCGCGCCGCGCGCCCGAAGCGGCGTTCGACACCGAACTCCACGCCGCCTATCCGGGCCTCAAGATGGACGAGAACTCGCCCGCCATCGCGCTGGCGCGCGCGATCACCGGCGCCAACCAGGCCGAAGCGGTGGCCTATGGCACCGAGGCGGGGCAATTCCAGCTCTACGGCATTCCGGCGGTGATCTGCGGGCCGGGCTCCATCGACCAGGCGCACAAGCCGGACGAATTCTGCGAATTGTCGGAATACGACGCGTGCGAGGCGTTCCTGCGCAAAGTGATTGCCAAGGCGAGCGTTTAGTCCTGTCCGTCATGGCCCGGCTTGTCCGGGCCATCCATAATAGGTCCCTGCCACACGCCGTTGCATGTTCACATGGATCGCCCGCATGAAGCGGGCGATGACGAGAATATTAAACCAACGCCTCCGGCCCAATCTCGTGCGTGGTGCCGCAGAACTCGCACCGCGCGCGGATGATGCCGTCCGGATCGGCGAGGCCCGCGCGCTCTTCCGGCGCATAGCTTTTCAACACCGTGACGATGCGGGCGGTGTCGCAATCGCAGCGAAAGGCGACCGGCTCGGCCGGCTGCACCCGCACTTCGTCTTCGTGAAACAGCCGCCACAGCACTTTCTCTGCCGCCAGCCCGGTATCGACCAGCTCCAGATCCTCCACCGTGCGCGCCAGGATCGACAACCGGTTCCAATCGTCTTCGTTGCGCGCCGGCGTCTTGCTCGCCTCCGGCGTCATCTGCAGCATCAGGCCCGCCGCGCGCCAGCGGGGCGTCTTCTCGCCCGCCACGAACAGGGGCGCCGCCGCCAGCCGGATCACGGTCGGCAATTGCTCGGACTGGGCGAAATACGTCTCCGCCGAGGCCGCTAGGCCTTCGCCCGACAGGGGCACGATGCCCTGATAGGTCTGGCCGCCGCGCTGGGGCTCGATGGTGATGGCGAGCGCGCCTTCGCCCGCCAGCGCACCGAAATCCTTCGCCTCCAGGCTGGCGAAGCGTTCGCCGTCCAGCCGCGCATAGCCGCGCACGCCGCGCGGCCGCGTTTCGTCGTCCGCGCCGGCGGGCGCCGCCGCGCCGTAATAGTCGGCGGTGACCAGGTCGAGCGGGCCGCTGCCCTTGGTCTGCACCGTCAGCCGCCCGTCCAGCTTCAGCGCCGAACCCAGCAGCGCCGCCATCGCCAGCGCTTCGCCCGCCACCCGCGCCGCGGCCTCGGGCAATATATGCGCGTCCAGCGCCTGGGTGGATGCCGTGTCGAGCCGCACCAGGCGGCCGCGCACGCCCGCCTTGGCGATATCGAACGGCAAAACGAAATCGCCCGCGGGGGCGGCGGAAACCGGAGATTGTTCGGACATGGCCCCTATATGGCCGCGAATGGCCGCCCGTTCAACCATGCCGGGACCATCGGCTTGAACCGCGCGGCGGGCGCGATTATCTCTGACCCCGAGGCCACGACCTCATTTCCTTTCGGAAAACCCATGCCGGGACGGCCCGGCGCACACGAAAGGACACGTCATGGCCTGGTTCCTGCTTCTTTGCGCCGGTCTTCTGGAAATCGTCTGGGCGTCGGCGATGAAACAGTCCGATGGCTTCACCCGCATCCTGCCCACCGCCATTATGCTGGCGGCCATGCTGGCCAGCATCACGCTTCTGGCCGTCGCGATGAAGTCGCTGCCGCTGGGCACGGCTTACGCGGTGTGGACCGGCATCGGCGCGGTGGGCGCCTTCCTGGTCGGGCTTTTCGTCCTGGGCGAAGCGGCCAGCCCGATGCGCATCGCCGCCGCGCTGCTGATCGTGGCGGGATTGGCGCTGATGAAACTGTCCGAAACGGCTTGAAGCAATCCGGAAGTCGACGAAGCGAGAGATTTTGATCCTTGGGCAGGAGCGTCGCGCGGAGCGTACGAAAGTACGTGAGCACGCGCGACGAACCCAAGGGTCAAAAGATCCGCGTCAGGCCAACGCCCAGGCCAGGATCGCCTTCTGCGCGTGCAATCTGTTCTCGGCCTCGTCGAACACCACAGACTGCGGCCCGTCGATCACCTCGTCCGTCACTTCCTCGCCGCGATGCGCCGGCAGGCAGTGCATGAAGATGGCGTCCTTCCTGGCCAGGCCCATCAGGCGCCTGTTGACCTGATAGGGTTTGAGCAGATTGTGCCGCTTGGTGGCGTTGTCGTCGCCCATCGAGACCCAGGCATCGGACACGATGCAGTCGGCATCCTTCACCGCCGCTTCGGGATCGGTGCCGAATTCGATCCGGCCGCCCTTGGCCCAATGCACCACTTCGGGGTCGGACGACAATTCCTTCGGGGACGCGACGCGCAAGGTGAAGTCGAATTTCTTCGCCGCATGCACCCAGGAGGTCAGCACATTGTTGCCATCGCCGCTCCAGGCCACGGTGGCGCCCTTGATCGGCCCGCGATGTTCCTCGAACGTCATCACATCCGCCATCACCTGGGCGGGATGGCTCCATTTGGTGAGGCCGTTGATGACGGGAATGGTGGCGTTGGCCGCCAGCTCTTCCACCATCTCATGGTCCAGCAGGCGGATCATGATGGCATCGACATAGCGCGAGATCACCCGCGCCGTGTCGGCGATGGTTTCCTCGCGCGCCAGCTGCATCTCGTTGCCGGTGAGCATGAGCGTCGTGCCGCCCAGCTGGCGCATCGCCACGTCGAAGGAAATGCGCGTGCGGGTGGATTGCTTGTCGAAGATCATCGCCAGCACGCGGCCGGTCAGCGGCGAATCCGCATCGGCCACGCCCTTGGGCAGGCCGGCGCGCGCCGCCTTGCGCGCCTTGGCGTCGTCGATGATGGCGCGCAAGGTGGCGCTGTCGTGGTCCGACAGGTCGAGAAAATGCTTCGGTGCCTGCTTGATCGGAGCATTCATTGCGCTGCTGCCTTTCCGGCTTCGAGCGCCGTTGCTGCTTTACCCATCAACTCCACGCCTTGGCGCGCTTCTTCTTCCGTGAGGATCAGCGGCGGCAACAGCCGCACCACATTGTCGCCCGCCGGCAGCACGATCAGGCCGGCATCGCGCGCCGCGGCGATGAAGTCGCCGTTCGGCACTTTCATCTTCAGGCCCAGCATCATCCCCTGCCCGCGCACGCTGTCGAAGATCGCCGGATGACCGGCGACCAGCGCGCCAAGCTGCTGGTTCAGGTAATTGGCGATTTTGTTGACATGCTCCAGAAAGCCCGGAGCGGTCGCCAGGTCCATCGCCGCATTGCCCACCGCCATGGCCAGCGGATTGCCGCCATAGGTGGTGCCGTGCGTGCCCACGGTCATGCCCTTGGCCGCGTCCGCCGTCGCAAGAAGCGCGCCCAGCGGAAAACCGCCGCCGATGCCCTTGGCCACGCACATGATGTCGGGCTCCACCCCCGCCCATTCATGCGCGAACAGCTTGCCGGTGCGGCCCACGCCGGTCTGGATCTCGTCGAAGATCAGCAGGATGCCCTTCTCGTCGCAGAATGTGCGGAGCGCGCGCAGGAACCCGGCCTCGACAGCACGCACGCCGCCTTCGCCCTGCACCGGTTCGATGATGAGGGCGGCGGTCTTCTCGCTCGCCACCGCTTTCAGCGCCGCCATGTCGCCGGGCGCGACCTGGTCGAAGCCGGCCAGCTTGGGCCCGAAGCCTTCCAGATATTTCTCGTTCCCGGTGGCGGCGATGCCCGCCAGGGTGCGGCCATGGAAGGCGCCCTCGAAACTCACGATGTGAAAGCGTTCGGGGTTGCCGTTCACGAAGTGATAGCGGCGCGCCATCTTGAAGGCGAGCTCGCAGGCCTCCGCCCCGGAATTGGTGAAGAACACCGTGTCGGCGAAGGTGTTGGCCACCAGCTTGGCGGCCAGGCTCTCCTGCCCCGGAACCCGGTAAAGGTTCGACGTGTGCCAGAGCTTGCCCGCCTGCTCGGTCAGGGCGGCGACCAGCTTGGGG
>JAFKFF010000448.1 GCA_017307315.1 Alphaproteobacteria bacterium | reverse complement strand
GTGAGTTGGACGGCAGAAAAGTTGAGCAGCCCGACCATCCCGTGGCGCAGATGTATCGCTACGGCGTCACCGACCAGATGATCTGGAGCGATTGGCTGGAACACACCATCACGTCCGTCCTAATGCAGGGAAATTCCCTTTCCCTAATTCTCCGGGATGAACGTCATCAATTGATCGGCCTCCAATGGGTGCCTTGGGGCGCGGTGTCCAATATCAGGCAACTCCGCAGCGGCAGGATTGCCTATGACGTGGCTGACCCAATCAACGGCCAAGTGAAGACCTACCTTCAAGATCAAGTGCTGCACATCCGGGATCGCTCGGACAATGGCTTCGTCGGCAAGAGCGTTTTGGAACGCGCAGCCGAAAGCGTGGCCACGGTTCAGAACACGAACAACCTCGCCGCATCAACCTTGCGGAACGGCGCGTTTCCCACTGGAATTCTGAGCGCGCCGGGCTCGATTGATCCCACCACCGCCGCTCGCCTGAAGGCAGCTTGGGAAGGCGGCTATTCCGGTCTCAATGCAGGCAAGATCGCGGTCGCTGGCGACGGCCTTGAATTCAAGCCGTTGAGCCTGACGCCTGAAAGCGTTGAGTTGTTGGAGAGCCGCAAGTTCGGCATCCAAGACATTGCGCGGCTTTTCCATGTGCCGCTGATTTTCGTGGGCGATTTCTCGTCATCGACATTCACGAACGCAACGACAATGATCCAGATGTTCGCGAGCTTCGCCTTGGGGCAGTGGGCCGTGAAAATCCAACAGTCATTCGCCCAGGCCGTATTGTCACGGCAGCACGAAATCAAACTCGATCTGTCCGACTTCCAGCGCGGCGACCCGACCCAACGCTGGTCCAGCTATGACGTGGCGAGCCGCAACCGCATCTTGGTGCCGAACGAAATCCGCGAAATTGAGGGCTTCAATCCGCTGCCCGACGGCGACAAGTTTCCGGAGTTGGCGCCGAAGGCGCAGCCTGTGCAGGACGTCGCTCCGAGTATCCCCCTTTAGAAAAGACGTCCAAGGGCAATGAGAATTGCTTAGGCAAATCGATTGGTGAAGACAGTCGAGAGTACTGAGATAACGAAGGCGAGAATTATTCCGACAAAGACAAGATTGCGGATTTTCGCCCTGGCTTTGTCCTCTCCAATTTCATCGCCGATCAAATAAACGCCTGCTGGGAAGAGATAGTCTATCCCAGCGTAGAGCAAAAACCCCACACCTAATCCCGAGCCAACTACCAATGCTGTGTATACCAAAGATAGCGTCAGAGTGAGCTCGTGGGATTTACCTGATAGAGCCCCTTTTCCCTCCAATCCAATGAAAATGACCCCACCAATAATCCAGAGTAAGACTAAGATAGCCGTGGCGATTGATTTGACTGCGTTAGTCGAACACCACCAGATCGGTGACTTCAAAGAGCTTGCAATCTCCCCCAACTCCTGACGGACAAGAACGATGGTTTTATCATCCGCACGACCGTTAAGATAAACCCTCGGCACATAGCGGCGAGAAATATTCACTTCTAGAT
>JAFKFF010000309.1 GCA_017307315.1 Alphaproteobacteria bacterium | reverse complement strand
GGCGCGTAGGCGTGAGCCGGAGCGCCAAAAGCAAAGCTGCGAAGGCCGGAGGGGGCCTTCATCCCAGAGCCTTGACGATCTCTTCCGTCATCTTCTTGGCGTCGGCGAACAGCATCATGGTGTTGTCACGGAAGAAGAGCTCATTCTCGACCCCGGCATAGCCCGACCCCATGCCGCGCTTGATGAACAACACGGTCTTGGCCGAGGGGTTGGTGACGTCGTTGGCGCCGATGACATAGGCGACATCGGCCTGGGCGAACTGCGAATTGATGTCCTCCAGTTCGAAGACTTCGTCATAGGGCACATTGGCTTCGGCCAGAAGCACATTCATGTGACCCGGCATGCGCCCCGCCACTGGATGAATGGCATAGGAAACTTTCACCCCTTCCGCCTTCAACTTGTCGGCCATCTCGCGCACAGCATGCTGGGCCTGGGCCACCGCCATGCCGTAACCGGGCACGATGATCACGCTGGCGGCATTCTTCATGATGAAGGCGGCATCGTCGGCCGAGCCTTGCTTGACGGGGCGCGTTTCCTTGGCGCCGCCCGCCGCGGCGGTCTCGCCGCCGAACCCGCCCGCGATCACCGAAATGAAGCTGCGGTTCATGCCCTTGCACATGATGTAGGACAGGATCGCGCCGGACGAGCCCACCAGCGCGCCGGTGATGATCAGGGCGGTGTTCTCCAAGGTGAAGCCGATGCCCGCCGCCGCCCAGCCGGAATAGGAATTGAGCATCGACACCACCACCGGCATGTCGGCGCCGCCGATGGGAATGATGAGGGTGATGCCGAAGAGAAAGGACAGCGCCGTGATCGCCCAGAAGGCCCAATGCGGCTGGTCCATGGTGAAGAAGACGATCAGCCCCACGATCACCAGGAAGATCAAAAGATTGAGCAGATGCCGCGCCGGCAGAATGATCGGCGCGCCGCTCATGTTGCCGTTGAGCTTGGCGAAGGCGATCAGGGAACCCGCGAAGGTGATGGCGCCGATGGCGACGCCCAGCGACATTTCCACCAGGCTCTGGCTGCGGATCGCCCCTTCCGCGCCGATGCCGAACGCGTCCGGCGAATAGAGCGCCGCCGCCGCGGTCAGAACCGCCGCCAGGCCGACCAGCGAATGGAACGCCGCCACAAGTTGCGGCATGGCCGTCATGGCGATGCGCTTGGCCATCACCGCGCCGATGGTGCCGCCGATGGCGATGCCGCCGGCGATCAAGGCCCAGGTCAACGGATCGGAAACGCCCGCCACCCACAAGGTGGTGAGCACCGCGATCAGCATGCCGATCATGCCGTTGCGGTTGCCGGTGCGGGAGGAAGCCGGCGACGACAGGCCCTTCAACGCCAGGATGAACAGCACCCCTGCCACGAGATAGAGAAGGGCCGCGATATCCGCTTTCATGCCGCCACCTCATGTTTCGACGTGCTCAACATGAGGGCGGCGGAGAAGTGGGGGCCGCTCATTTCGCGCCCTTTTTCTTATACATCGCCAGCATGCGGGCGGTGACCAGGAAGCCGCCGAAGATGTTCACCGAGGCGAGGATCAACGCGAAGAAGCCGAGAATCTTGGAGGTCCAGGAATCGCTGGTGAGCGCCGGCACCGCCACCGCGATCAGGGCGCCCACGATGATGACCGAGGAAATCGCGTTGGTGACGCTCATCAAGGGCGTGTGCAGCGCGGGCGTGACGCCCCAGACCACGAAATAGCCGACGAAAATCGCCAGCACGAAAATGGAAAGCCGGAATACAAAAGGATCGATTGCTTCCATTATCTGCCCCTTTTCAAGCTCAGGCCCGCCTCCCCTTCGCGCGCGTGAGCGCGCTGGAGGGGGAGGTGTCTCTGAGCGCTTGCGCGAAAGAGACGGAGGGGGTCATCATGACTTCACCACTTCTCCATCCTTAGCTACCAGCGCGCCTTTGACGATCTCATCGTTCCAGTCGATGGCGAGGTTGCCGGTCTTCTTGTCCACCAGCAGCGACACGAAATTGAACAGGTTGCGGGCATAGAGCGAGGAGGCGTCCACCGCCAGCCGTCCCGGCAGATTGGAATAGCCCATGATGGTGACGCCATGGACTTCCACCACTTCGCCCGCCTTGGTCAGCGGGGTGTTGCCGCCCGCTTCCGCCGCCAGGTCCACGATCACCGAGCCTGGCTTCATCGACTGGATCATCGCTTCCGACACCAGCACCGGCGCCTTCCTGCCCGGAATCAGGGCGGTGGTGATGACGATGTCCTGCTTCTTGATGGTCTCGGCGATCAGGGCCGCCTGCTTGGCCTGGTATTCCGCCGACATTTCCTTGGCATAGCCGCCGGCCGTCTGGGCGTTCTTGAATTCCTCGTCCATCACCGCGACGAAGGTGCCGCCCAGCGACTCCACCTGTTCCTTGGTGGCGGGACGCACGTCGGTGGCGCTGACGATGGCGCCGAGGCGTTTTGCGGTGGCGATGGCCTGAAGGCCCGCCACGCCCACGCCCATCACCAGCACACGGGCGGGCGCGATGGTGCCGGCCGCGGTCATCATCATGGGCATGGCCCGGCCGAATTGGGCGGCGGCGTCGATCACCGCCTTGTAACCGGCCAGATTGGCCTGGGACGACAGCACGTCCATCGCCTGGGCGCGCGAGATGCGGGGGAGGAACTCCATGGCGAAGGCGATGGCGCCCTGGGCCGCCAAGGCGGCAATGGCCGGCTTTTCGGTGTGGGGGGCAAGCAGGGCCGCGACCACGGCGCCTTGCCTGATCAGCCCGGTTTCGGCGCCACTGGGTCCGCGCACCTTGAGCACGATGTCGGCGTCGGCCAGCGCGGCGCGGGCATCGGGCGCGATGGTGGCCCCGGTGGCGGCATAATCGGCGTCGGCGATGCGGGCAGCGGCGCCCGCGCCGGCTTCCACCACCACGTCCAAGCCAAGGTCCTTGAATTTCTTGACGGATTCAGGAGTCGCGGCGACGCGAGTCTCGCCCGCGAGTGTTTCCCTGGGGACCGCGAGTTTCATCCCCAGCCCCCCGTTTCCTTACCCGTGGGTCCGGAATATGGCCAGCAGCGCCATCACCAGCAGGCAAAAGCCCAGCGACCATTTGGTGAAGGTGATGAACCCCGCATAGGCGCGCTGGTGCTGGGTAATGTCCATCGCACCGGGCTTGTAGTGATCGTCGTGGTCAGCCATGGGAGGTCGCTCGTCAGGTGAAGAGGCCGCAATATAGCAAACAGACCCCGGGGGGCAATGGCCCGGGGCAAATGGAATGTCACACCCGCCGCCGGGTTGCGACAGAATGTGCCCAATCGGCCAGCAAAGCCCTCAGCGCGGCGACCAGAGCCAGGGGCTGGTCCAGCATCACGTGATGGCGAGCCTGCGGAATCTCCACCACCGGCGCGGCCCGGTCCAAAAGCTCGAAAACATGCGCGCCGGTGCAAGGCGGCATCAGCGCCGAATGCTCGCCTCGGAACACCGCCACCCGGCAGCGCGTCCTTTTCAAAAGTTCCGCCGTGTCGCCGATGGAGAAATGCCGCCAGATCGCCGGATCGAATTTCCAGGTGAAGCCGGGTTCGCCCTTCGGCCCCGCCACTTCCTTGAGGGACTTGCGCGCCACCCAATCCAGCAGGAACAGATTCTCGCATGGCTGAGGCGGCATCAACCGGAAGCGGGCGAGCGCCGAGGCGATGCCGGAATAGACTTTATGCGGATGCGGCTTGTGATCGACCGGATCGCCGCCCGGCCCGCCTTCCTCGCGAACCGGCGGATTGATGGGAGAATCGATGATCACGATTCCGGTGAGCCGCTCGCCATGGTCCGCCGCGGCCTTCATGGTGACGAAGCCGCCGAAAGAATGCGCCGCGATGACGGGCGGCGTCGGCGCCTCGAACATGCCGGCATCTCCAAGGACCGCCATCGCCTCTTCGGCGAACAGCGTCATGGAATAACCGGCTTGCCCCGTGCGCCAGACGCTGTCGCCCATCCCCGACAGGTCCATCGCGGCCACGTGATAATCCTGCGCCAGAAACGGCGCGATGAAGCTCCACCACCAGGCATGGGCGGCATTGCCGTGAATCAGAAGCAGGCCGGGCTTGGACGGATCGCCCCAGCGCAGATAATGGATGCGCGCCCCGCCCACCGAAACGAACCGCCGCTCCGGCTTTTGCGCCAGCGCATCCTCGAACCATTGCGGCGCGGGCGGCGGCGATCCCGCCAATCCCGCGAGCGGCCCTTCCGCCGGCTGGCGGTCGAACATGTGCCGCCGGGCTTCGGGCGGCAGATCGCGAACCGGCGGCAGGATCGGCGTGTCGGACATGGCCCGCAGCGTTTCACGTGTCGCCGCGCCATTCAATCCAGCCGCCATGCGCTTCGGCCAGGGCCAGCATGCGCGTCTCGGCGGTTCCTTCCGCATGCCGGGTCAGGGTCAGCGCATAATCCCGAACGCCATCGAACTCGAACGCCAGGTGCCAGACGGGACGGCGAAGACCCGCCGTCACCAGGATCGCGGCCAGCGCCTCTTTCATGGCGGCGGAGAACTGATAGACCGCGATGGTGTGATAGACGCACACCGCGCCATCGCCCGGCACGCGCGCCAGCGCATCGGGCAGAAGCGTCAGCGCATCGCCTTTGCGAATCTCCTGCGGGTATCGGAGGAACAGCGCGACCGCCGCGTCCAGCCGCGCCAGGCGATGGGGCTGGTCGGGCCAGACCAGGGCGCGCAGCCAGTCGCGATCCATCATGTTCGACAGATCGACCGGATCGCGCTCCAGCCCCACGCGACCGGCGATCATGGGCGCCGTGAAGGGCGGCGTCGCCGCGCCGCGCAAGGCGCATTCCAGGATCGGTCCCGCCTCGGCCGGGATTTCCGCAACCAGGCCGCCGTCCCGGCGATAGCGCACGCCGTACCGGTCCCAGTTCAGATTGAGTCCGGCGCTGGGCCCGATCTCGATCAGATGCAAGGGCAGGCTCTCGCGTTCCCCGAGCGCTGCAAAGCCCGCGCGCAGGATCGCAGACCGCGCCGTTTCATTGGTGTTGGTGACGCGGCTCTCCAGCAGCGGCACCATCGCGGCCCTGTGGCTTTCCACGAAATCCCGGAATGCCGGAAAGGCATCGCCGCCGGCCGTTCCGCCCAAGGTCGGGTAGAAGCCCTTGAGCGGATGATCTGCGCCCCGCAGCATGAGAAAGTTGACGGCGGCAAAAAGGATATTGGCGTGCGGCTGGCCCGGGCGGGCGCGCGCCGCCAGCGCTTTCAGCGCCGCATCGGCATCGACGCCAAGCGCAAGCCGTTCGCAAAGCGGCGAACCAAGACGGCGCGCCTCGGCGGCGAAGCGGCGCCAATAGCTGTTTTCCGCGTCTCCCATCGCGCCGGGCCCCCGTTCACTTTCCCTTAAGGATAACTGCATCTGTGCCGCAGAAGGACAGGTTTAAACCCACCGTTTACTTGCCGTGACGACAATGCGCCCGTTCCAGTTCGGGAAAAAGACATGCCGCAGACCATTCTTGTCGTGGACGACGATCCGGTTCAGCGCCGGTTGCTGGAAACCGCGATCTCCCGCAGCGGCATGACCGTCGTCACCGCGCCCGGCGGTCAGCCGGCGCTCGATCTCGTCAACGGCCCGCGCGGCGAACAGATCACCTTGATGCTGCTCGACCTGGTGATGCCCGACATGGGCGGGCTCGAAGTTTTGGCGCGCCTGCGCCAAACCAATCCCGACCTGCCGGTGATCGTTCTCACCGCCAAGGGCGGCATCGATTCCGCCGTCGAGGCGATGCGCGCCGGCGCCAACGACTTTCTGGTCAAGCCCGCCAGCCCCGAGCGCATTTCCGTTTCGATCCGCAACCAGCTCAAGATCGGCACCCTGTCGGGCGAAGTGAAGCAGCTGAAGAAGAAAACCGACAACCGCCTCACCTTCGACGATCTGATCGCCGAGGCGCCCGAGATGAAGCAGGTCTTCCGCCTGGGCCAGCGCGCGGCGCAATCCGACATCCCGATCCTGATCGAAGGCGAAAGCGGCGCCGGCAAGGAATTGATCGCCCGCGCCATCCAGGGCACTTCCGCCCGCGCCGGCAAGCCCTTCGTCACCGTCAATTGCGGCGCCATTCCGGAGAACCTGATCGAATCCATCCTGTTCGGGCACGAGAAGGGCTCCTTCACCGGTGCTTCCGACAAGCATCTGGGCAAATTCCAGGAAGCCGATGGCGGCACCCTGTTCCTGGACGAGATCGGCGAACTGCGCCTCGACATGCAGGTCAAGCTGCTGCGCGCGCTGCAGGAAGGCGAGGTCGATCCGGTCGGTTCCAAGCGCCCGGTGAAGGTCGATGTCCGCATCATCTCGGCCACCAACCGCGACCTCGGCCAGATGGCGCGCGAAGGCGGTTTCCGCGAAGACCTTTATTACCGCCTCAACGTCTTCCCCATCCTGGTGCCGGCCTTGCGCGACCGCGCGGGCGACATCGCGCCCCTGGCGCGGCATTTCATTTCCCGCTTCGCCGCGGAAGAGAACAAGCCCGTGGCGGGCATGACGTCCGGCGCCGCGCAGTTGATCCAGAATTTCACCTGGCCCGGCAATGTGCGCCAGCTCGAGAACACCATCTTCCGCGCCGTGGTTCTGTGCGACGGCGCCGTGCTCGATATCTGCGACTTCCCGCAGATCGCCGCCGCCATGGGCGTGGAAGCCACGCCGCGCTCGAACGTGATGGCGCCGGCTCCCGCTTCGGCCGCGTCCGGAATTTCAGCCGGCTCGCCCTACGCGCTTTCCGTCACCGATGCGGGCGGGCATATCCGCAAGTTCGAAGATCTGGAATCGGAGATCATCCGCATGGCCATCGGCCGCTATGAAGGACACATGTCCGAAGTGGCAAGGCGCCTGGGCATCGGCCGCTCCACGCTTTACCGCAAGCTCAAGGAATTCGGCCTGGAGCCCGACGAGGATGCCGGCACCGCGGCGCACGAGCGTGCCGTCCGCAAGACGGGCTGAGCCCCTTCAGCGCGCGCCCAGCTTGATGCGCGTGAAAAGCGCGCCGATCAGGCCGAGCAGGCCGAACAGCTGGCAGAGCGCGCCCGCGGCATGGGAATATTCCCAGGACAGGCGCAAATCCTCCCAGTCGGCGGGCTTCAGGGTCCAGTTGTCGGTCGCCAGATTGGCGGGGAAGGTGAAGGTCCAGAACAGGATTTGGGCCGCGATCAGAAACAGCAACGCCGCCAGCGCCGGACGAAAGACGTAATATTCCCGCCGCCCGCGCCAGACGAGCAGGACGAGCACCGCCAACTGCACCGCGATCACGAAGCCGAATAGCTCCCAGCCGGAATAGATCTGCTGCACGGTGAAATAGGCGTCGCGCGGCAAACCCAGCTTGCGCGGCATCTCGAACAGATGCGCCAGCCCCGGCGCCAGCGAGAACAAGGTCGCCAGGATGGCGATGAAAAACAACGTGTCGTGACTTCTGGAACGGAACATGTCGGCAACCCCGAAACCCCCTCGCGCCCATCATGAAATGTCGCAACGGCAGGTTCGGTTCCCGCCCCGGCCTTTCAGCGCATATCCAGCGCGCTGAGATAAAGATCCAGAATGGCTTCCTGCTCCTGGAAGTCGGCCTTGTCGAGCTTTCGCATGCGGATCACCTGCCGCATGATCTTGGTGTCGAAACCGGTGCCCTTGGCTTCGGAATAGACTTCGCGGATGTCGGCGGTCAGGGCGCTGCGTTCCTCTTCCAGCCTCTCGATGCGGTCGATGAAGGACTTCAGATGTTCTTTGGCGAAGCCGGATTTTGCCATGGAGAAACCTTCGGGAAATAGGCGGGAATTTTTGAGGCCGCGGACCCTACAAGCGGCGCCTGCCCGGTGCAACGCGGGCAGCCCATCCTAGCTGTGGGTTTTCTGGGCGCGCGCGAAGGCGGCCTGTTGTTCCGGCGTCGCCTCCTTCTGATATTTTTTCTTCCATTCCGCGGGCGCCATGCCATAGACCAGCCCGCGCGCCTCGTCCTTTTCCAGCGCGATGCCTTTTTCCGCCGCCGCCTCGCGATACCAGTCGCCCAGGCAGTTGCGGCAAAAGCCGCCCACCGTCATCAGGTCGATATTCTGGATGTCGGTGCGGTCCCGCAGATGCCGCACCAGGCGGCGGAAGACCTGCGCTTCCAGTTCGGTCTGGGTCTTTTCGTCCATTCACATCTCCATGTCCGCCAGCGCCGCGTCGAGTATGGCCTTCAACCGCGGCGCGAAAGCCTCCGCCAGAGCCCGGTCGGCCAGGAAATCCTGCCGGATCTCGATCAGGACATTGGCATGGCCCGTCTTGGTGCCATGGGTGTCCAGCGTATCGCCTTCCAAGGCGCCGGTGTAAGGCTCGTTGTCGCCCACCTCAAAGCCCGCCGCCGCCAGATGCCGCATCAGAGGCCGCGCCAGCCGTCCGTCGCGGCCATAGAGCACGCCGATTTCCCATGGCCGCGCCACGCCCTTCCAGGCGGGCGTGAAGGAATGAACGGAAACCAGGATGGCGGAAGGCCCGATGCGCGCGATCTGATCGGCGATGGCGGCGTGATAAGGCGCATGGAACCGCTTCAGCCGCGCGGCGATTTCCTCGGCCCCGGCGCACCGGTTGCCCGGAACGATGCTGCCGTCGGAAAGCTTCATCACCAGGGTGGGATCGTCGGCGCCCCGGTTGAGGTCGATCAGAAGCCGCGACACCCCGCCCAGCAGCGCCGCCGCGCCATAGGCCTTGGCCAGCGCCCGCGTCACGAAAGCCGCGCCGATGTCATAGGCGATGTGGGTCTCGAACAGGGCGGGGGCCAAGCCCAAAGCGTCATAGTCCGGCGGTATCCGGTTGGACGCATGATCGCAGAGAAAAAGCAGCGGGCTTGTCTCGCCCGTATGAGGGATCAGCGTGAAGGGCGCATCCATGAATCCGGGCTTGTAAAACCGGGAACCGGACCCGGCAAGCGCGCCCTTGACGCGGGCGACCCGGCCAAACCAAATGACGCCCATGCGTCGCGCGCCGCTCCTGGCTTTCCTGACGATGCTGGCCGCGGGTCTGGCCGCGCCGCCGGCCTGGGCCGATTTCACCGTCTGCAACAAGAGCGACCAGCCCACGCGGGTGGCGCTGGGCCGTTTCGACGGCACGCAATGGACCAGCCAGGGCTGGTGGAGCATCACGCCCAAGACCTGCGCGCGCCTGCTGACCGGCCCGCTGCAGGCCCGCTATTATTATCTCTATGCCGTGGACGGGGTAGGCGGCAGCTGGGAAGGCAAGACCCATTTCTGCACCGCGGCGAACGCGAAATTCCTCGCCCCCGGACGCAGCAATTGCGCGCGGCGCGGGCTGGAGCAGCGCATGAGACGTGAGCGCAAGACCAAGATCGTGGCGACCCTGGGTCCGGCCTCCAATACGCCCGAGCTCATGGGCGCCTTGTTCGATGCCGGCGCCGACGTCTTCCGCATCAATATGAGCCACACCCCGCACGAGCTTCTGGCGCGCATGCATGGCGATCTGCGCGCCCTGGCGGAAGAAAAGGGGCGGCCCATCGGCATCCTGGTCGATCTGCAAGGCCCCAAGATCCGGTTGGGACAATTGCATGGCGGGCCGCGCACATTGAAGGAAGGCGAAAGGATCAGGTTGATCCTGGGCGAAACCAGCGACACGCCCGACCAGATACCGATCCCCCATCCCGAAATCTTCCAGGCGATCAAGCAGAAGCACGCGCTTCTGATCGACGCCGGCAAGGTCCGCCTGCGCCTGCGCAAGCGTGCCGATACTTATGCCGATGCCGAGGTTGTGGTGGGCGGCGAGATCAAGGATCGCAAGGGCGTCAACATGCCCGACACGCTTCTGCCCTTGTCGGCGCTCACGCCCAAGGACCGGCGCGATCTCGACGCCGCCCTCGCCCTGGGCGTGGATTGGGTGGCGCTGTCCTTCGTGCAGCGGCCCGAGGACATCGCCGAAGTGAAGACGATCGTGGCGGGCCGCGCCGGCGTTCTGGCCAAGATCGAAAAGCCCAAGGCGCTCGCCTGCCTGGACCGCATCCTGGAATTGTCCGACGCGCTGATGGTGGCCAGGGGCGATCTGGGCGTGGAATTGCCCCTGGAATCGGTGCCGGGCGTGCAGAAGCAGATCACCCGCGCCGCCCGCAAGGCGGGCAAGCCGGTGGTGATCGCCACCCAGATGCTGGAATCCATGATCCAGTCGCCCATGCCCACCCGCGCCGAAGTCTCCGACGTCGCCACTGCTGTTTACGATGGCGCCGACGCCGTGATGCTGTCGGCGGAATCCGCCGCCGGCGCCCATCCGGTCGACGCGGTAACGGTGATGGATCGCATCGCCGTCAAGGTGGAATCCGACCTGCTCTATCAAAGCCTGATCGATTCCCAGCGCAGCCCGCCCGAAGCGACGATCCCCGACGCCATCATGGCGGCGGTGCATGAAGTCACCCAGACGCTTTCGGCCAAGGCGATCATCTGCTGGACCAAGTCCGGCTCGACCGCGCTTCGCGCCGCCCGCGAGCGCGCGGCGGCCCCGATCCTCGCCGTCACACCCAGCATCGTCGCCGGTTGGCGCATCGACCGCACGAACGCCTCATCCGCGCCGCTCAACGTGAAGAACCGGATCAGCTCCTCCGCGGAGATCCTCGGGAACCCGCGCAGCTGCGCCAGCTCCTGCACGGAGAACACATCACGGGCCGACACCAGACCCCCCAGGCTGCGGGCACGATCACCGACGGTGATCGCGGACCCTAGACCCGGGTCATCGCCTCCACCTCAACGGATGCGAAAGCGCGCCGATA
>JAFKFF010000447.1 GCA_017307315.1 Alphaproteobacteria bacterium | reverse complement strand
CGGAGGGGGTTCAAAAAAGTCAAGTCAAGATCTTGCTCGACGCCGCGATGAAGGCCTGCATCTCCTGCTTGCTGCCGATGGAGATGCGCCCCACCGTCGGCCATACCGGCCAGCGGTCGGCCGCGATCTGCACGCCGCGGGCCTTGTAGATCTCGCCCATCTCCTTGGCGGTCTTGGTCTTCCAGTCCACCATCACCATGTTGCCATGGCTGGGGCCGATCACGCGCAGGCCCCGCTTCTTGAGGAAGTCCTCGGTCAGGCTGCGGTTGGCGATCAGCTCGTTGCGGCGCGAATCCATCAGCGCCTTCGCCGTCAGGCTGGCATTGGCGCAGGCCGCGGTGGCGACGGACGGCCGGTCGCCCTCGAACAGCGCCACGCGCTTGATCACGTCGGGATGGGCCATCATGTAGCCGCAGCGCGCGCCCGCCATGCCGAATATCTTGGAGAAGGTGCGCGCGATGATGACTTCCTTGCCCGCCCGCACCAGATGGGTGGCGGTGTTGTTGGGATAGTCGGTGGTCCAATGGCTATAGGCTTCGTCGATCAGCACGATCGCGCCCGCCGGCTTGTTGTCGACCAGCCACTCGATCTCGGCCATCGGCGTCATGGTGCCGGTGGGATTGTTGGGGTTCACCACATAATAGAAGCCCGCATTCGGGTTGGCCGCCAGCATCGCCTTCACGTCATGGCGATAGTCCGAGGTCAGCGCCACCAGGCCGATCGGCGCCTTGATGAACTTCGCCGCGCGCAGGACATTGTTGTAGGACGGATCGGCCATCACCATGCCCTTGGTGGGCGAGCAATAGGCGACGATGGCGCGCGAAAGAATGCCGCCCGATCCCGGATAGACCGCGATATGATCGGCCGGAACATTCTCGATCGCCGAGATGGTCTTGACCAGAGCCTCGTTCTCGCCGTTGGGGGAATAGCGGTTGGACTGCGCCAGGGTCGCCATGCCCGCCTTCAGGCCCGGCTCCATCGGCCCGGCCCAGCATTCGTTGAGGCCGATGCGCACCATGCCCTTGGCCGCGTCGTCGTCCGCCGCCAGGGCGGCTTCGCCGCTCACGCTCAAGGCCGCCGCGCCGCCCGCGAACATCATGGCGGTGCGCATCATCTGGCGCCGCGAATAGCCGCGCGACAGAAGATCGTCCTTCACTTCTTCTTTGATCAGGCTTTCCTTGAAATGAAATGTCATTCGGCGTCCTCCCCAGGAAGCGTTGTCATTCTTGTTCGCAACAGGACCGGCGGCGGGACGGCGAAAGCATGGCGCGCATCGCGGCAGGCCTAACGGAGGGGAAGGCTATGCCTCCCAAAAGACAGTGGCAACCATGCGAAGGCGTTAGTGGCGAAGGACGAAGGGGCCGGAAAAGGCCTGATTCGGGACATTCGCGCCGCCCCTGCATGACATGTCAGCGGCGGCGGAACCCGGCATAGATAAAGTCTTGCGCGGTCCCGAACGGTGTCTGGTGGCGCTCATTCTCCTGCGCGTAAAGCGTGAAGTCCGGCCCCAGCCGCCGGGCGAGGCTT
>JAFKFF010000308.1:4973-17201 GCA_017307315.1 Alphaproteobacteria bacterium | reverse complement strand
TTCGACGAGGGCACGGTGCTGAAGGCCGGTCTCGCCATCGAAGAGGCCGCGAATTTCCGGCACAAGCCCGCCCAGTGGTGGAGAACGGCATGAGCACGCCCAGTCCCAAGCTGATCAAAGGCCAGACCGGCGACTGGGAAGTCGTGATCGGCATGGAAGTCCATGCCCAGGTTCTTTCCAAGTCCAAGCTCTTTTCCGGCGCCTCGACCGCATTCGGCGCCGAGCCCAACGCCCAGGTTTCGTTCATCGATGCCGGCATGCCCGGCATGCTGCCCGTCATCAACGAGAAATGCGTCGAACAGGCGGTCCGCACCGGCCTGGGCCTGAAGGCCAAGATCAACCATTGGAGCATCTTCGACCGGAAGAATTATTTCTATCCCGACCTGCCCCAGGGCTATCAGATCAGCCAGTACAAGAACCCCATCGTGGGCGAGGGCGAAGTCACCATCGATCTCAAGGACGGCGAAAGCCGGGTGGTGGGGATCGAGCGGCTGCATCTGGAGCAGGACGCCGGCAAGAGCCTGCACGACCAGCATCCCGACAGTTCCTATGTCGATCTCAACCGCTCCGGCATCGCCTTGATGGAGATCGTCACCAAGCCGGACATGCGCTCTTCCGAAGAGGCGGCGGCTTTCTTGCGGAAATTGCGCGCCATCGTGCGCTATCTGGGCACCTGCGACGGCAACATGGACGAAGGTTCGATGCGGGCCGACGTCAATGTCTCGGTCAGGAAGCCTGGCGGCCCGCTCGGCACGCGCTGCGAGATCAAGAACGTCAACTCCATGCGCTTCATCGCCCAGGCGGTGGAATATGAAGCTCGCCGCCAGATCGAGATCATCGAAGGGGGCGGCGCGATCCGCCAGGAAACCCGCCTGTTCGACAGCCGCCAGGGCGAAACCCGCTCCATGCGCTCTAAGGAAGAGGCGCATGACTACCGCTATTTCCCCGATCCCGATCTTCTGCCGCTGGAGCTGGATCCGGCCTGGGTGGACGGGATTGCCGCTTCGCTGCCCGAATTGCCGGACGAGAAGAAGACGCGCTTCATGGGCTTGGGACTGTCGGCCTATGACGCCTCGGTCCTGGTCGCCGAGCGCGAGCTTGCGGATTATTACGAGGAACTGGCCGGGGGCGTGGATGCCAAGGCGGCCGCGAACTGGCTGAACAACGAGATATTGGGCCGCCTCAATCGCGACGGGCTGTCCATTGCGCAGGTGCCGGTCAGCGCCGCGGCCAACAACGCCATCGTCGCGATGATCGCGGACAAGACCATCTCCGGAAAAATCGCCAAGGATCTCCTGGATATTGTCTGGAGCGAGGGCGGCGACCCGCGCGCGGTGGTCGAAGCGCGCGGCTTGCGCCAGGTGACCGACACCGGCGCCATCGACGCGGCGATCGAAGCGGTGATCGCCGGCAATCCGGAAAAGGTGGAAGAGGTGAAGGCGAAGCCGAAACTCGCCGCCTGGTTCGTCGGTCAGGTGATGAAGCAGACCGGTGGGAAGGCGAACCCGGCGGCGGTCAATGCCGCGCTCAAGCTCCGACTCGGTTTGCCCGACGAAGGGTGATTCGTCCAAAAATGCGCAAACGGGTCTAATCGGCTTCCGATTTGCAAAAAAATCATCTGTATACAGAGTGTTGCATTTAAACCAATAAAAATGCGGGTTTTATGCATTTCCGGGAAATAGGGCACTTTCAAAAGTCAAGGCGGATTTGCATTTTCAAATGCAAGTCTTTCATATTGTTCGTGTTTTGGGGGGCGGCCTTGAGTCGCTGGACCCGAACAAACGATAGAGGAGTCGAACATGCCTGTGACTGCGAAGAAGAAGGCCGTGAAGAAGAAGGCGAAGAAGGCCACGAAGAAGAAGGCCGCCAAGAAGAAGAAGAAGAAATAAGTCGGATTGACCTGAGGTCAATCTGACGCCGCGGTTTTATCCCTTCTGGGATGTTCCGACGGCGAAGGTTATGGCCGCGGATCTCTAGCGCTCAGCGCTATCGGGGTCCGCGGCCAAGCCCGTTTTAAGGGTCCGGGACTGCAAGATCCCTTCCCGGTCGAGGGGGCTTTCCGCGCTAGAGCCTCATCCCGAAAAATGACAGCATGGCTCCGCAACGCTATTGGAGTTCTGTCATGGCCCCGCGCCGAAGCCCGAAAAAACCTGCCCGCAATAAAGCCAGCTCCAGGAAAAAGCCAGCCGCCAAGGCTGCCAAGCCTATCGAGCTCTATTATTGGCCCACCCCCAATGGCTGGAAAATCTCCATCGCGCTGGAGGAAATGAAGCTTCCGTACGTCCTGAAGCCGGTCAATATCGGGAAGGGGGAGCAGTTCGAGCCCGCCTTTTTGAAGATTTCGCCGAACAACCGCATGCCCGCGATCGTGGATCCCGAGGGTCCGGGCGGGCGACCGGTTTCGGTTTTTGAATCCGGAGCGATCCTGCAATATCTGGGACGCAAGAGCGGCAAGCTTTATCCGTCCGACGAAAAGGCGCGGATCCAGGTCGAGGAATGGCTTTTCTGGCAGGTCGGCGGGCTGGGGCCGATGGCGGGCCAGGCCTTCCACTTCCTCAATTATTCCAATGAAGACCTGACCTACGCCAAGAAGCGCTATTCCGATGAAGTTCATCGCCTGTTCGGGGTGATGGACAAGCGGCTGGCGACCCGCAAATACCTCGCCGGTGCCTATTCCATCGCTGACATCGCCTGCTGGGGTTGGGTGATCGCGGCGATGACCTTCCAGCCGTTGGACGAATTCCCGCATCTCAAGGCGTGGCAGGAACGGATGGGCGCCCGTCCGGCGGTCAAGCGTGGTCATGCGCTGGGCGCCGAATTGCGCAAGCCCATGACCGAAGAGCNNNNGAAACCGTTGGCGGGGGAAGATGGCTGCCAGGCCGCTTGCGGCCGTGGTAGGCGGGTGAGGATACTTAATGCCCATTAGGAATTAGGGCTAACGGTCATTTACTGCGTATTAGTTTCTTCGTCTTCACCATGTGCCGACCGAGAGCGTTTGGGGCATGGAGGGGCGTGTCGTGGCATGCATCGATGTTGACAGCTTGGCGCAGTATGAGCGCGACGCCAAAGTCGGGCGCGCGGAGGCGCTTTACAATTTGGGTTTGGCCTACTCGACGGGCCAGGGCGTGGCCCAGGATTATGTCGCCGCGCACAAATGGTTCAACCTCGCCGCCATGCGGGGAAGCGACGAGGCGAAAAGCTGGCGCAATCAGATCGCCGGGGAGATGAACGCCGGCCAGATCGCCCAGGCGCAAAAGCTCGCGCGGGAATGGCTGTCCTTTTTCCGCTAGGGCCGCGCGATCAATTTCCCCGCTCGCGGATCTTGGCGGGAGGCGCCAGGACCGCTACGGCCGGTGCTGGCGCGGGCCCGTATAGATCGCGGAGGATCGAGAGCGGCTGGTCCGTGCCGGCGAGACGGTTTCTGTAGACTTCCAGATTTTCCAGGATGCGCTGGACATAGTTGCGGGTTTCGCCAAAGGGAATCTGTTCGATCCAGTCGATCGCGTCCACCTTGCCCGAACTGGGATCGCCATAGGTTGCGACCCATTTGCGCACATTGCCGGGTCCCGCATTGTAGGCGGCAGCCGTCAGGACAATCGAATTGTCCCAACTGCCATAGTGTCGCGCCAGCTCGATCATGCCGCGCTGCATATTGTAGGTCACGTCGGTCAGTAGGTCGTTGGGCCGGTAGTGCAAATTTCCCAGGCGGGCGGATGTCTTGGCGGCCGCCAGCATGACCTGCATCAGGCCGCGCGCGCCGGCGCTGGAAATTGCCTCCGCATTGAATTCGGTTTCCTGCCGGATCACGGCATGCACCAATGCGGGCTGGGGCGGCGTTCCGGAGCCCGCGAACGAGGGAAGCGCAAGGACAGGGTAGCTGAATTCCAGCCGCGGCACGCCGGAATAGCTCGAGGTTTTGGCGAGGCGAACCGCAATCTGCGGATACCCCCAATCCCGCAAGGTCGCCAGGAATTGCTTCAGATAGGCGGGAGAGGTGTGCCCCGAAGCCTCCCGGGTGGCAAAGAGGCGCAGATCGTCGTTCAGGTCCAGTTCGGCCAGGACCCGGATCTGGGGCATCAGGGCGCCGTTTTCGATCCGGGCCTTTGGCACCGGCTCGACCATGGTGTCGGCCAGATGGAGAATGGGTTCGACTTCGGTGCGCGCGATGGCGAGCTGGCCGTAGAACGTGTCGGAATAGACCGCTGCCAGCCGGTAATGATCGTAGGCGGCGGCCGGATCGCCGGACGCCTCATAGGCGCGGCCTTGCCAATATTCCGCTCGCGCCTTGCTGATCGGCCGCGAGACATTGGCTCCGAGGTGTTGAAAATAGACCAGCGCGCCGGCGGGGTCCTTAAGGAGGCGCAAGGAAATGAAGCCCGCCAGGAATTGCTGGTCGGCATATTGGTCGCCGACCGGCAGCGCGGCATGGTTCACCAGTTTCAGCGCCAGGCCGGGCTTGCCGTCGGCCAAGGCGTCGCGCGCCTGGCTCGCCACCTCGTTCCACCAGCGCTGGGTATGATCCCGCGCCAGGATGGTGGGATCGATGCGCAGCAGCATGACGTGCGCATCGCTGTCCTTGTTCGCGATCCGCAAGGCCCGGGACCAATCGTAGAGCAGGGCCGGGTCGGAGGAGCCCGACACTTTGGCGAGCGCCTTTTTCGCTTTGGCGAGCCCGGAGGCGAGGGCGACGCGGGCTTGGCCCAGCTCGGCGCTCCGGCGGTCGACGCGGCCGATCTGACGGCGCGCGGCGGTGAATTCGCCGCGCCACAACAGGCCGTCCAGCCGCACACGCTGAGAATCCGGCGTCAGATGGGCTGCGTCTCGGGCGAGAATGGCCGTCTCCGTCGCCTCATCGAAGCTGCCTTCGCTCCAACCCTGGCGGATCAGTGCGCCGCCCCGGCTGGTTTCGCCCGTGGCGACCAGCGCCTCGCCCAAACGCACGCGGCCGATCGGCGACGCTGGTGCGCGGCTGCCGAACCATCGGACGATATCGGCGGACGGCATGTCCAATGGCATGGCGGTTTCCGCGCGGGCGAGAAGAGTGCCGCGCAGGGGCCAGTCGGCGGCCATTTTCAGCGCCGCGTCGATGTCGGCGAAGTTGGCGCCGCTGTTGCGGTCCAGCGCATAGCGCCATTGCAGCAACTGGCGCGCCGTCGTGTCCTGTCCCTGGTTGCCCAAGCTGATGGCGGTAGCCCAATCGGACTTGGCGGCTGCCGCGAAAGCGCGGGTGAAGAGGTCATGGTCGGCGGCGGAAAGGACATGAAGGGCGCCGGGCCGAGCGGGCGTATCCCCGCCTGAAGCGGCGGGCGCCTGGCCGCGGCTCGCGACCATACCGCCGGCGAGCAGTGCCAAAGCGGTGAACCCGATATGCTTCCAACCCATGACCGCGCGCTTGTTGAATCCGCAACTTCAGCTTAGACGGATGCGGCGGCTCAAGGCCATAATGGAAAATGGGCCGATTTGAGACGGCCAGCAGACGGAACCGAAACCATGACCAGCATGCGCGAACGCATCAAAGGCTCCATTCCCGCACTGATCACGCCGATGAAGAATGGCAAGGTTGACGAGGCGGCGTTCCGCAAATTCGTCTCCTGGCAGATCGAGCAGGGGAGCCAGGGCCTGGTTCCCTGCGGCACCACGGGCGAATCGCCGACCCTGAGCCACGAAGAGCATATCCGGGTGATCCAGATCTGCGTGGAAGAGGCGGCGGGCCGGGTGCCGGTGATTGCGGGCGCGGGGTCCAATTCCACCGAGGAAGCGATCTCGCTTCACCGCCACGCGAAGGATGTGGGCGCGGACGCGGTTCTGTCGGTGACCGGCTATTACAACAAGCCGTCGCAGGAAGGCCAATACCGCCATTTCAAGGCCCTGGCCGAAGCGGTGGACATTCCCATTCTCCTCTACAACATCCCGGGCCGCGCCATCGTCGAGATCAGCGTCGATACGATCGCGCGCCTGTCGGAAATCCCCGCCATCATCGGGGTCAAGGACGCCACCGCCAACCTGATGCGCCCCACCCGCGAGCGCAACGCCTGCAAGAAGGGCTGGCGGCTGATTTCCGGCGAGGACGGGACGGCGCTGGGATACATGGCCCATGGCGGCCATGGCTGCATCTCCGTGACCGCGAATGTGGCGCCCAAGCTTTGCGCCGAATTCCAGGATGCCTGTCTCAAGGGCAATTTCGATCGTGCCCGCGAGTTGCATGACAAGCTGATGCCGCTGCACGATGCCATGTTCTGCGAACCCTCGCCCGCGGGCGCCAAGTTCGGCGCTTCGCTCCTGGGACATTGCACCCCCGAAGTCCGCCTGCCGCTCACGGACCTGACCGAGGCCGGGCGCGCCCAGGTCAAGGCCGCGATGAAAGGCTGCGGTCTGGTCTGAGACCGGTACCCCGATGGCCAAGAAAAAAGACGACGGCTCCAAGATGATCGCGGACAATCGCAAGGCGCGCTACGCCTATGCGATCGACAGCGTGCTGGAGGCCGGGATCGTGCTGACAGGATCGGAAGTCAAAAGCCTGCGCAATGGCAAGGCGACCATCGGGGAAAGCTATGCCCAGGCGAAGGATGGCGAGGTGTTCCTGGTGAACGCCTATATTCCCGAATACACCCAGGCCAGCCGCTTCAACCACGAGCCCAAGCGCACCCGCAAGCTTCTGGTGCGCAAGAGCGAGATCGCCAAACTGTCTTCGGCGGCGCAGCGCGAGGGCATGACCCTGGTTCCGCTGAAGATGTATTTCAACGCCAAAGGCATCGCCAAACTCGAATTGGGCGTGGCCAAGGGCAAGAAGCTGCACGACAAGCGCGAAACGGAAAAACAGCGCGACTGGCAGCGCGACAAGGCGCGGCTGCTACGCAATCGCGGCTAGCTTTTTTGCCTTCGCGACCACGGTTTCGAACATCTCGGTGGTCAGGACGCCCGTGTTGGTGTTGTAGCGCGAGCAGTGATAGCTGGAGATCAGCTGAAATTTCCCGACCCGGTACACGGATCCGTGCTTGAAGGGATGCGCGGCGATCCGGGCATCCAATGTCTTGAGCACGCTGTCATGGGCGATCTTGCCCAGCGCCAAAATCGCGTTCACCTGCGGCATGCATGACAGTTCGCTGATCAGGAACTGGCGGCATGTCTTGATCTCCGACGGTTCGGGCTTGTTCTGGGGCGGCACACAGCGCACCGAGTTGACGATGCGGCAATCGACCAGTTCCAGCGTGTCGTCGATCCGCTCGTCGTAGACGCCTTTGGCCAATCCGAATTTGAGCAGGGTGGCATAGAGCAGATCTCCCGCCCAATCCCCGGTGAAGGGGCGCCCGGTCCGATTGGCGCCTTGCAGTCCCGGCGCCAGTCCTGCGATCGCCAGCCTGGCGTTCATCGACCCGAAACCGGGCACCGGCGCGTTGAACCAATCGGGATGTTTCTTGCGGTTCTCGGCACGAAAGGCGGCGAGCCGGGGACAGAGCGGGCAATCGGGCGAAGGCGTGAGAGGGCTTTTCATGCCCTCCGCTTAAACGGATTCAGACTGCGGGCGCAAACTGCCCCATCTTGCTTCCTTCGCGCGCGATCTGGTTCTTCAGATCGTCCAGCTCGATGAAATTGTCCGCCTGCCGGCGCAGTTCGTCGGCCACCATGGGGGGCTGGGTGCGGATGGTGGACACCACCGAAACACGGCGGCCGCGCCGCTGGACGGCTTCGACCAGGCGGCGGAAGTCCCCGTCGCCGGAGAAGATCACCACATGGTCCACCGAGGCCGCCATCTCCATCACGTCGATGGCCAGTTCGATGTCCATATTGCCTTTAACGCGCCGCCGTCCCTGGGCGTCGGTGAATTCCTTGAGCGGCTTGGTCACCACCGAAAAGCCGTTGTAATCCAGCCAATCCACCAGGGGGCGCAGCGGCGAGAATTCCTGGTCCTCGGCGACGGCGGTATAATAAAAGGCGCGGACCAGGGTGCCCTTGCGGGCGAAAAGCTCCAACAGGCGCTTGTAATCGATGTCGAACTGAAGGCCCTTGGCCGCGCCGTAGAGATTGGCGCCATCGATGAACAGGGCCAGTTTTTCGGACGGGTAGAAAAGCATAGGGACCTCCAAATTGCCGGACCTGAAAGGCCCACCGGGCGAATTGCCCAAAATCTTCATTGCGCTGGGCGCCAATATTCCGTCTTCCGCCGGATCTCCGGCCGATACCCTCAGGGCCGCGGTGAGGGCGCTTGAAGCGCGGGACGTGCAGATCCTTGAAATTTCCCGCTTCCATCGGACCGCGGCGTGGCCCGACCCTTCAGACCCGCCATTCACGAATGCGGTGGCGCGGGTCGGGACCTCGCTTCAACCCCTTGCCTTGCTGGAGCTTTTGCACGATGTGGAAACTGATTTCGGGCGCAAGCGTTCCGCTCCGAATGCGCCCCGGACCCTGGACCTGGATCTGATCGATTATGGCGGGCGGAACGAGGAGGGGCGGCCCCGTCTTCCTCACCCCCGGGTGGCGGAGCGGCGCTTCGTTCTGGAACCCTTGGCGGAAGTTGCCCCGGATTGGACGCACCCGGTGACCGGAACCCCGATCGCCGAGCTGTTATCGCGGCTGCCCCGGGGCTAGTCTCTATTATCTTGCCGGATCAGGGCTTTTTCTGTATGGGACTGGCTGAAAGAGGCTGTCGCCGGCCCGACATTCCGTCTTCGGAATTGCCGGCAACCCACTGACTCAAAGGAATTTTCATGGCTCGCGTGACCGTCGAAGACTGTGTCGACAAGATTCCCAACCGCTTCGATCTGGTGCTGGCGGCTGGTTTTCGCGCCCGCCAATTGTCCGGCGGCGCCGAGCCGCTCCTGGAGCGGGACCGGGACAAGAACCCCGTCGTGGCGCTTCGGGAAATCGCCGCCCGCTCGCTGAAGCCCGAAGACGTCAAGGAAGATTACATCCGCTCGCTGCAGAAGCATGCGGAAGTGGACGAGCCGGAAGAGGCGCGGCCCGAGGCGGATGACCGCGAGGATCCCTCGCATCGCCAGGTGACGGAAGAAGAGCTGCTGCGGGCTTTGACCACCGAAGCCCAGCGCCGGGCGGAACCCCAGCCCGAGCCCGAAGCCGATTACGAGGAGTGAGCCTGCGGCGCGCATTTGCGCGTGAGCGGGTCCAGTGGACCCGCGAAAGCAGGCGAACGCCGCGAGTTCAGGCGAGCGGCCGGCGCGCATTTGCGCGTGAGCGGGTCCAGCCCAAGCGCGTGGCCGGTTGAAAACCGGCACGCCGTCTCCTTGCGCTGTCGCTAGCAATCCGGCCCGGATGCGCTTGTCGAATGGCTGACAAGGGACAAGGCGAAATCCTTTTCGAATTCGTGGTGCAAGGAAACGTGGTCAAGGCGACCGCAATCGATCCCTCCAGCGGCAGGGAAGCCAGCATCGTTGGTCCCGCCATAGCGGGGCGCGACGCGCTGGCGCAGGCCGCGGCCCGCAAACTCAAATACGTAATGGAACGGAAAAGTTAGTCGCGCGGTTTGCGCCGCGGTTTTCCCAGGCCGCTTTGCTTGGCGAATTCGCTGCGCCGCGCCGCATAGTTGGGTGCGGTCATCGGGTAATCGGCGGGCAGATTCCATTTGGCGCGATAGGCCTCCGGCGTCAGCCCATATTGCGCTCTGAGATAGCGCTTCAGCATTTTGAGTTTTTTGCCGTCTTCCAGGCAGACGATGTAGTCCGGGGTCACGGATTTCTTCACCGGCACTGCAGGTTGGCGGGCGAGGACCACCGCCTCGCCGCCCTGAAAGGCGCCCAAGGTCGCATGCACGCTTTTGATCACATTGGGCAGATCTTCGGCCGCGACGGGGTTCTTGCTGACATAAGCGGAAACGATTTCCGTCACCAGCTTCAGAATTTCTTCGTCGTTGCGATTGTCTTCGCGCATGCTTGATCCGGGCTCCGGGCAGCAATTACTGATTCTCTGCCCTCTATACTTGTAGCTTACAGTATAGAGGGTGTTTTTACTATCCTCTCGATCCGGCATGCTAAAAACCCTGGAAATCCAATGTCTTAATTGCTGCTCCGGCGGCCTAGGGGTCTGGCGAAAGCCGCGCTAGATTTGGTGCCCGGGGCAGGGTAAATCCGCGACCCGTGCTGGACCCGTCAAGATCGGGCCGGCTTCTCAACAAGGTGGTGGCGATGTCGGCTGTGGCCAATTCCATTTCGGAAAATCCGGGGTTTTTCACGCGCGGTCTGGCGGAAGCCGACCCGGAGATCGCCGCTTCCATCGCCGACGAACTGGGCCGCCAGCGCGGCAAGATCGAACTGATTGCGTCGGAGAACATCGTTTCCAAAGCCGTGCTGGAGGCCCAGGGTTCGGTCCTCACCAACAAATATGCCGAAGGCTATCCGGGGAAGCGTTATTACGGCGGATGCGAATATGTCGATGTGATCGAAACTCTGGCGATCGAGCGGGCCAAGAGGCTGTTCAACTGCCAGTTCGCCAACGTCCAGCCCAATTCCGGCAGCCAGATGAACCAGGCCGTCTTCCTGGCGCTGCTCAATCCCGGTGATACGTTCATGGGCCTCGACCTGGCGGCGGGCGGACATCTGACGCACGGCTCGCCGGTCAACATGAGCGGCAAATGGTTCAAGGTCGTCCCTTATGGCGTGCGGCGGGACGATCACCTGCTAGACATGGACGCGATTGCCGAAAGTGCGCGCCAACACAAGCCCAAGCTGATCATAGCGGGCGGCACGGCTTATTCGCGGGTCTGGGACTTCAAGCGGTTTCGCGAAATCGCGGACGACGTCGGCGCCTACCTGATGGTGGACATGGCGCATTTCGCCGGCCTGGTGGCGGGCGGGGCCCATCCATCACCGCTGCCCCATGCCCATGTTGTGACTTCGACCACGCACAAATCGCTGCGCGGTCCCCGCGGCGGCCTGATCCTCACCAACGACGAGGCCATCGCCAAGAAGATCAACTCGGCGATTTTCCCCGGCCTTCAGGGCGGCCCCCTGATGCACGTGATCGCGGCCAAGGCGGTCGCGTTCCAGGAGGCGCTGCGGCCCGACTTCAAGATCTACGCCAAAAATGTGGTGGAGAACGCCCGCGCGCTGGCCGAGACCTTGAAGGCCCAGGGCCTGGATATCGTATCTGGCGGCACCGACAATCATCTGATGCTGGTTGATCTCAGGCCCAAAAAGGCCACCGGCAAATTCGCGGAAAAGGCGCTCGATCGCGCCTACATCACCTGCAACAAGAACGCGATCCCCTACGATCCGGAAAAGCCCTTTGTCACCTCCGGCATCCGGCTGGGCACGCCCGCCGGCACCACCCGCGGCTTCGGACCCCAGGAGTTCCGCGAAATCGGCAAGCTGATTGTGGAAGTGATCGACGGTCTGGCGAACAAGAACCATGAGGAAGGCGACGCCGCGGTGGAAGAGAGCGTACGCAGCCGCGTCAGCGATCTCTGCCGCCGTTTTCCGATTTATTGAGAGGTTCCGATGCGGTGCCCATTCTGCGGACATGAAGACAGCCAGGTGAAGGACAGCCGTCCTTCGGAGGACAATTCCGCCATCCGGCGCCGCCGTCATTGCCCGGAATGCGGCGGCCGCTTTACGACGTTCGAGCGCGTCCAGCTGCGCGAGCTGATCGTGGTCAAGAAGAATGGACGGCGCGAAGCCTTCGACCGCGACAAGCTGGAACGCTCGATCAATCACGCCTTGCGCAAGCGCCCGGTGGAACGCGAGCGGATCGACCGCATGGTCACCGGCATCGTCCGCCGCCTGGAATCGATGGGCGAAAACGAAATTCCTGCCAACATGATCGGCGAGTTGGTGATGCAAGCGCTCGCCAGCCTGGACAAGGTGGCCTATGTCCGCTTCGCCTCGGTCTATCGCAATTTCCGCGAGACGCGCGATTTCGAGGCCCTGATCGGCGAGCTGGAAGGCGACGATACCAAGTAGATGTCGAGATATGCGCCTCGGTCGCAACGCCGGAGCATGACATGAATATCCTCATCGTGGAGGCGCGCTACCATCCGGCGGTTTCCGACGCCCTGACCGACGGGGCGACGAAGGCGCTGCAACTGGGCGGAGCCTATTTCACGCGCGCGCCCGTACCGGGGGTGCTGGAGATTCCCGCCGCGATCGCAATGGGGGCCCGCGCCGACCGCTTCGACGGCTATGTCGCGCTGGGCAGCATGGTGCGCACTGGAACCCTGCATTTCGACCTGATGACGGAAAATGTGTTTCACGGCCTCACTCGGCTCGGCGCCGATCATGG